>JBDOMS010000223.1:0-13271 GCA_039831735.1 Pirellulales bacterium | reverse complement strand
CTGGGCAAGCGACCGAACCCTTCCGAATACCTGGTTTTTCAAAACCTGTCTTCCAGTGGCATTCACATCGACTACGTCGAAGTCACTGCGCCCCACTACGATCAGTGGCCGCCGGCGTCACATCGGCAGGTGTTTGCTGCGGGAGTGGATCCGGAATCCAACCCTCGAAAAATTCTCAATGAATTCATGCGCCGTGCCTGGCGACGCCCTGCCACCGAAGAAGAGCTGAATGACAAGGTGAAGTTATTCAATACCATCCGTCCCTTATGCGAAGATGCTCAACAAGCGATGATCGAAGTCCTGGCCACAGTGATTTCATCGCCGAACTTTCTCTATATCGTGCAATCCCCCGAGCCTACGAATTTCGATCTGGCAACCCGCCTGGCGATGTTCCTATGGAGTAGCGTGCCCGATGAGGAACTACTGAAACGAGCTGGGGCAGGTCGCTTAAGCGATCCCGACACACTGGCAGAACAAGTCGACCGTATGTTGGCCGATGAACGCTCGGAGCGGTTTTCTCATCACTTCGTCAGACAATGGTTAGGCCTGGCTCTACTGGATTATCAGGAGGTGGAACCGAACCTTCGCAAAGCCATGGGCCAGGAACCTATCGAGTTGTTTGCAGAGATGCTTCGGCAGGATTCCAACATCCTCGATTTCCTGCATTCGGACTACACCATGCTGAATGAAAAACTCGCCAACCACTACGGGATTAAAGAGGTGTATGGTAGCGAATTTCGCCGCGTAGACCTGCAACCTGAGCATCGTCGTGGTGGAATTTTGACCCAAGCCGGATTACTGGCAATGAATGCCGACGGTAAACATTCTCACCCATTGAAGCGCGGCATCTGGCTGTTGGAAAACATCCTGCATGATCCACCGCCACCGCCACCGCCCGCTGTGCCGGAGATCGATCTGGCTGATCCGAGGATACTCAAGATGACCTTGAAAGAACGCATGGCCAATCACCGCGATGATCCCGCCTGTGCGTCCTGCCACAAAAAAATCGATCCCTGGGGAATCGCTTTTGAAAACTACGATGCACTTGGTAGATGGCGGAACGAAGATTCAGTTGGCGTGCTTTTCAATGGTGAAACCTTACGAGGGATGGATGGCCTGAAGCGCTATCTCATGGAACTACGCCAGGACCAGTTTGCCAGTGCCATGACGCACAAAATCACCTCCTATGCCCTTGGTCGCCCTATGCGTTTTGGTGATCGCACCAGTCTCGAACAGATCACAGCGAAAACCCGACGTGAAGGCGACGGACTCAAGACACTTATTCGTAATATTATTTTGAGTAACCTTTTCAATTCCTGATTAAACAATCATGCGTACCCAACTTTCTTCATTTGATCGACGAAAATTCCTGCGTGGTGTCAGCGGCTTTGCTCTTGCGCTACCGAGTTTCGAGACCTTTGCCAAGTCGACGGCTGCAGCCAGTCATCCGAAACGACTCGCCTGTTTCTATCAGCCCGATGGAGTGCCTATGCCACGAGTAGATGATCCAGCGTTTAAGGAATTTAGCTGGTTCCCACACAATCCTGGTAAGAACTTTCAAGTGACTAACAGTCTGCGCCCACTAGAGCCGCTGCGCGATAAATTGACGGTCATTGGTGGGATGTCTCACCCGGCAGTACGCCGTGTGCATGGTCACTCAAATGCTGACCAATTCCTGACAGGTGCCGATACCGGCGCTGCTGGTGATTATCAGAATTCCATTTCGCTGGATCAATATTATGCAAACGTGATAGGCGATGAAACTCGCGTTGCATGCCTGGTGCTCTCAACCGATGGCGGAACCGGCTCACCTCGGGGAGCTCAGACGATGTCGTTTAATCAGGCAGGCCGTCCAATCCCCGCCGAGAATCGTCCCAAGCGAATTTTTGATCGGCTTTTTGTGAGTAACGGCAAAGATGCCGAACGCCGCCTGGCCATCAGCCAGTCCGCGCTGGATGACTTAATGAGTGATGCTCATTCACTACGTAACAAGCTCTCAACCCACGATCAGGACACCCTCGACGAATACCTGCAATCGGTGCGCGAAACCGAAATCCGTGTTGAGAAAGCCCGCCGTTGGCTGGATATTCCCATGCCACAAGTTGACGTGAGCCACTTAAATCTTGACGTCACTCCGGACGATCCTCGCAACTACGTCCAGACGATGTATGAATTGATCTACCTCGCCTTTCGAACCGACTCCACACGAGTCGCTACGTGGCAAATAGGAAGAGAAAACGGCGTGGGAGTCAGTGACTACCTGGCGCGAGCAATTGGCTACAACCTGACGCATCAACTTTCGCATAACACCAAGAAGCCAGACGGCTGGGCAGAAT
This sequence comes from Pirellulales bacterium, assembly GCA_039831735.1. Taxonomy (GTDB): domain Bacteria; phylum Planctomycetota; class Planctomycetia; order Pirellulales; family UBA1268; genus CACORA01. Next base: position 10,935 of record JBDOMS010000223.1, on the reverse strand, counting down.
TTTCCAACTACTGTAACTTTCTCATGGAAGAATACGCCCGCTTCCTCAAACGTCTACACGACACTCCTGAACCCAATGGTAGTGGAACCATGCTGGATAACACCGTGACGCTATTCGGTTCGGCCTCGAGTGCCTTTCACCTGTCACGCAACTACCCTATCGTACTCAGTGGGGGAAGTAATCTCGGCTTCAAACATGGGCAATACCTGAAGTTTGGAAACGACGAAGACAACTCCAGTACGTCAGGATTTTCTACCGATGCTGGCTGGAAAAGCAGCGTAGAGGGAGAAGAGCGGCCGTTATCAGATCTCTATCTAACCATGCTTCACCGTCTTGGAGTCGATGCCAATAGCTTTGGTGGCAGCAAAACAACGGTGGCCAACGTGTAAGTACAACTTTGAAATGTATAGAAAAGGAGAGATCAGACCGCCTCAGTCTTTTGCCTCAGACTCACTGGGTAACAGCAACGGGTGTCCTCATTAAGAATCGGGCAACATTTTCGGTGGCTCACTATTCCGAGGCATATTTTGGAATAAGAAGACAGAAGTGAAAACCGTTCCAATGAACGTGCCATAAGCATTCACAAGATGTTGCAATCCGCAAGGATCCAAGCGTCTCCCGTCCAAGGAACGAACACTACGGAATGGAAAAAGTGGGATCTCAAAGAACGCTCCATGTGTACGGATTTGGAAAAGCGCAAGGGTGTTGATTAGACCGAAGCGACGAAAGATCCGCACACATCAGAAAGTTAGAGCAGTGACAGAATCATTCACACCTGAGAGTAGCATCATAAGAAATTCAATCCTCACTAAAGAACCAGTGGATGGCTTCTGCATGTCTATCAGGAGTCTTTGTGAGAAGTGTGATCTCAGAGTCAAGATCGTCCCGAGTGACGGGTAAGAGTGAGTCAGATTCTTCACCTGCAAGTAAAAGCGTTGATTTACCAGCAGCGATAAAGCCTGGGATGTCCAGATATCGGACAGCTCCTGGGAGAAAGAGAGGATGACGCCAGTCATCGAGAGTTGCGAAGCGGAAGCCGTCTGTATCAACAAATGTTTTATCAACAGACAACTCACTGACTGCCCTCGTGGCAAGCACAATAGGTGCGTATTCTTCAAGGCCAGCGAGTAGTACACGATTTGGTCGAGGATGTCCTTTTACTTTTGCATTTCGTAAAAACGCAATAATAGAAAGAACATCATGCACACTTCGTACGATCGATGGGTGGTTATATCCAAAGGTGTAACCCGCAAATTCTCGGGGACTATCGACGGTTCGCTGTTGCGAGCGAGAACTTTCGGTGCGAGATTCATCAGTCATATGAAAAAGCTTCGCTGTCATGACAGCAACACCACGATCGATGAACTTCTGGATATTTTCTGTTGGAGTATGATCTGGTGAAAGGAGTGTACTATCTGATGAATCCAGCCATATGATGACATCACCATTCCATGTTGTTGGATAAAGCCACTGAACTGAGACCTGTTCTTTGTAAGTCGTATTAAGTAGCAAGCCAGTCATTTGAATGTGGTCATTCGCGCGATATTTGTTCTCGAGTTGCCAGGAAACGTCACCTGCAGATTGAGATGTGCGGCCGATCAGTACGTCAAAGGCTGGATCAAGCAGTGCATGCACACCATTTTTTGATTTCACAGTAGTCCGAATCTTGTGATCGATGTCTTGTGCAAGGTTCTTCAGTAGCCTGCACTCAAATTCCGGATCAGCTGCCGGTGGTGCTGGATGTTGTGCATCCCAGACAGTGAGTTGGTCTGATGGAAGCGGAATAAAATCGCGCTCAATGACAGGCGAAGGAAACCCTAATCCAAATTCTTTATTTAGAAATGAATGGAATGCTGACCGTGTGACTGCGTTATAGTTATGAGGAAAGTGTTCGCCCCTTAAGAGCATGATATTTTTTTCAGCATTCAGGAGGCGATATAGGTTTTGAAGATCTGGAAAACCTTTTGTCGCTAACTCTTTTGTCCAATCATCAGCTGTATTCATTCCCTGTGGCTTGGGTGCAAAAAGTGCAGCCAATTCAACATTTCCAGTGCCAATACGAAGCAATGAGGCATTCTCGCATGTGCACCCACCTTGCATCGATGTGCTGACCATGACAACAGGAAATGAAAGCGCAAGGCGATCATCAACGGCTGCAAGTAGCATGGTCTGGGTGCCTCCACCACTTGAGCCAGTCATGGCGATACGTGAGGGGTCTACTTCTGGAAGAGAGAGGAGAAAATCAAGTGAACGTATGGAGTTCCATGTCTGCAGTCCCATAACATTCTGAAGGCGGTTCTCGGCCTGAGGACTAAAAAATCCCCAATGGTCCGGCTGATTCATTTCAGGCCGTTGCTTCACAAATCCATGTACGAGTTGGCGACTGAGTTGTTGTGAGTCTGAGTCACCGAGCATATCCCATTGCCATACGATACATCCCATTCGTACCAACTGCACACACATGGATTGATAAAGGCTTCGACCCCCATGTTCAAAACGTTCGGCACCAGAAGCAATTTCCTCTCGTACATGCTTCGATGACTCCAATGCCAGTCGGGCATCTTTTTTGTGGCCATGTGAGAAAAGGACTCCAGGCACTTTTTTGGTTGTGTACTTTGGCCTGTAAAGATTTCCCGTTACAAAAAAACCTGGGAGGCTCTCAAAATAGACTTTCGAAATAGTGTACGCCCCACCGGGTATATGCTCATCCGCTACTTCAATCGTGCCATGGATAACGGGATTAAGGGAGGTCTTCGTAGGAGATGGCCACAGACCCTGAGAAACCAGAACACGGCGTTGAACAGCTTCGGATCGTTCTTCCCATGCATCCGAGGATGCTGGAGTAATAAAAGGAAAGTAGCCATTCAGATCCTTCAATGGCGACAGTCGTATGTCTTCAGCAAAGCAGGTTGTATGAAGACAAAGAAAAGCCAGAAAAAACTTTTTTGCACTTTGAGTATACATTTTTGAAGGCCCTTAAACGCGTGCTAGCAAAAAGTGAGATGGGATGTTTTTGCTCATACGGAAACTCTTTCTTGTCTCATGGAGCAACGACTTAATGACTGAAAAGCAAAGATCAGCATGCTCTTTTCGCGTAGCCTACCTTCTCCTTCGTGCAGTACGAATCATGCAGCCAATGGGTGGTGTTTCAGCTACAGGAACCGCTTGTCCCTGCAGAAGCGCTGTAAGCGCATCACGAAGATAATGACTCTTGACGTTTTTTGAATCAGCATTGTCATCCATGGCGCCCATGTATCGGATGCGCCGTTCATGATCGAGAATAAAAAACTCAGGAGTACGAATGGCACCAAATGCATGCGATAGATCTTGAGTTTCATCAAATAAATATGGAAAAGAAAACTGTTTTTTCTGAGCTCGTTGCTGCATGGCTGGTAAAGAGTCTTCAGGAATCTGATTCGAATTAATCGCCACAACAGTAAATCGGCTGTCAGATTCTTGGGACAACTGCGAAAGTGAATTAATGCGATCCTCATAATCAATGGCATACGGGCAGCTATTGCATGTAAACACTACCACTACAAAATCGTGATCAGACACATCACCCCAACTGTGCTGTTTGTCATCAGTGCCTGGTAAGTGTTTCCACGCAGGCACAACATCCCCGATATTTCGCTCTGGGTTGTAGGTGCCACCGAGAGCGGGACACTCGAGAAGACCAAGATAGAGGAAAACAAGCACACTCAGAATCGCCATAAAAAAGCATCTCCAAATTGCTGAGGATCGGCGGATGAAGTTTTGTTATAGCATTTCTCTTCATACCAAGAGCGACAGGGCAAGCGTTCACCATGGTTTTCCGACACGGCTCTTTATAAAGACTTCAGGTATGCAACGAGATCATCTATTTCCTCCAAGGAAAAAGCATCAAGTCCACTAACGGTTGCAGGACCGTGAGGTCCCGCGAGGAGGTCACTTAACGATTTTGAACGGCCATGGTGCAGGTACATAGTCTTTCTGTACAGTCCTCTGAGGGTTGGTGGACTGAATTCCTGATAGTAATCGTCTTTGTTTCCTAGGCCCACATCATAGAGATCTGATGATGTAAAGTCTTTTCCGGAGTGACAGACACGACATCCTGCACGAGCACTTGAAAATAGTTTTTCACCACGAATTGCGGCTTGCGTGAGTTGTCCATCTTTTTGACGGTGAGGACTTCGAGGTGCTTCGAGTGTTGTAAGGAAACTTGCTAAGGCCACAACATCTTCATCACTTGGAGGGGGGCCTTGCATTGAATCAATCAAAGATTTCTTGAGCGAGGCGTGAAGATCATGTTGCCATCCGTGCCAGGTCCAAGGGCCCGTTCGTTCAATACCCCATAATGGGAGAACGGTCTTATACGTTCCGGTTGATCCATCGTTGCGAGTATCAAACGTAACGGTATTGCCTCCACCATTATAATGGCAAGTATGACAGCTATACCACTGATCAAGACTTCGTTCGGCATCATAGAAAATAGCTTCCCCCCTCCGAGTCACTTGGTGCTCTTTGGTCGGTTTACTTTTCTTCAAAAGTGAAAAGGTTTCGGCCAGAGTGTATGTTTCGAGATCAATTCGTTGCACGGTATCAAGCAGACTATTTGCAACAAAAGCAGACTGCTGGTCACCACGTATTGAGATGCCGAGAGGTCGCCCGCCGAGTTTCAGACGAGAAAATCGTTGTGTATCTTTTGCGAGTGACTTCTCCATGACCTCTGTTCCACTAATCTGGGTCCAGGGCAGATGCTCCGCAGAAAAACGCAGGAGTTCATGTGTGCCACCTGCCGTCACAAGTAATTCATGATTGTCTTGCACAGCGAGTCCAAGGACGTCACCGACGGCTTTCCCCGGAACGTCAAGTGTGAGCCCTGCAAGTTGCCCATCCTCAATTCCGAGTCGCCCAAGGCGACTGCCTGTAACCCATCCACGGCGAATATTTCCAGGACTGGGATGACTGCCACCGTCATAGGTAAAGGCGATGTACAGGTAACGTGAGTCTGGACCAAAAGCGATATGACCAGGATTAAGCCCCTGGAACGGATGTTTTGACAGAATACGACTATCTGTGACGTCCAGGACCACCAATTGCATTGGGCTTGCGCATGCGACGCCAATCAGTTTTCCATTTGGAGAAACAGCTACTGATGTCGGCAACGCATCAACATCAGTGAGACATATTACATCAAGAGAGTCATTGCGAAGCGTTGCAATTTGGCCAGATGCAGCAAGAGTTACGTAGGATCGACGTCCATCAATACTTGCAGTAATTGAGCATGGCTCATAGCCAAGGTGCATCGTCTTTCGGCAGATAAGTTTTTCGTCGAGGATATCGAATGCGAGCACGCATCCATCTTCAAGAGTAGTGACAAGAAATGCTTGACCCTGCGTGCAGGTAACGGCGGTGGGCTTTGATCCAACGTAATGTTCATCCACCTGCAAGCCAAGCTTGCAATCAATGAGCGCCACAGTTCCGGAAGCATTTACTGAAACCAACCAGCGATCATTTTCAGATACAGCTACGTCAATCGGTCGTACATAGGGGTCAGTCGTTTCTGATGCGAATGAAGAGTTGCAGTCAGCAACTGACCCAAAGTAGGCCAGAAATACAGTGGTTGCAACAAAAAGATACACCAGCAGTCGATGTTGTATGGCTTGCAAGAGAGAGGATGATAATTCAAGAATCATGAGGTACTGCCGATGTCGGAAGTCATATGCTGTTTTTCAAGAGAAGTGTCATCAATGTCCATGGTTCGCCGCAACATTGTTCGAGCAGTCATATACAGCAAAAAGCCTATGGGTCCAGAAAGAAAAGTCAAAATAAGTGCTATGGTCCGGATGAATGCGGGCATGCGAAGCCGTACGGCGTCATTTGCTATCCATGCACCGACGAACATGTCAAAACAGAGGTAATGCGTCCATGCGGCCACAAAGACCCAGTCGTCCGCAAAAACAGATCGCAAACCGTCAATGGTCATGACATCGTCCGGCGGCGGACCATTTTCTGTAAACTTCCAGACAATAATGAGAAAATAACAACCTGCAAGGAGTGTGGGAACAATCCATCCGCAGAGTATCGTTATGAATCGTCGCGATGGAAAAAGCACCAAGGCGCACCACGCAATGAGTGCAACAGTATTCGTACTACTGAAAAGGAGTGATGGCACATAAACCTCAGGAGTCTCGAAATACACACCTCACGAGCACATGCTTGATTTCAAGCACAGCACATAAAAAGCTTTTTCGGCTCAGTTCTCTACAACTTGATTGTGCGACCCATCATTCAAGCATAGAGAGAATTTCCTGAACCTTTTCTTCGATGCCGCTCTTTCCTTTCGCAGACTCCAACTCTTTACAAGCCTTCACAAGGCCAGCTTTACTTGGATCCTCTGCTGCAATTTCCTCCGCTAATTCCTGAAGATAAGCGACAGAGCTGTCGATTTGACCCGCTTCAGCGATTGATTTCAGCTCAACCTTTATTTGTTCAACTGCAGGAGGAACAACGACCTCTACACGAACATCTTTCTCACCGCATCCCACAAAACAGGCGGTCAGAAAAAACAGCACGAAGACATTGGCTCGCATCAAAATATCCTTTCAACAGCTATGTATGAAAAACTCATTGGCGTCCAGCATAACGCGGGTACGCCAATGAGTACAGAAAAACAAGAATGAGGCAGCCTATTGATAGTCCGCAGTATTCCCATCAGCGGCAGCACCAAGGCGTTGGTACGTCAGGAGGTCAACATTGTCATTGATTGAGTGCGTGGAACCATCAACACCGACACTCAGGACAACACCAGGATGTCTACTACGTGCTGGGTAAATCCCATCTCGATCACATGTGTCACCGTAGCCACCACCTTCACACACGCTTGGGTACTCCCAATTTGGTGGCGCGACTGTGTTGAAGATGGACTTCGACGGAATCCCAGCCATCCAGTCCCGCCCTGCATTATTCCCATTGTGACCATTGGAGAGTGCTGCCTGACCACGAGTCTCAAGGTCTGCGGCTGTCAGCCAACTCTTGGTGCCGTTTTGAGCGGTACCAGTTCGGAAGGTGACCTCGGCCAGTTTACTTTGCATGGATGGTGCTGCAGTACCATTTCCCTTCAGAATTTCGCTTGCCAGTATTATGTTGCTCGTACCATCCAACAGGTCAGCAAGGTCTGTTGTCATCCTTCTCTTCAGTGCACCACATGTTTCAGCTCGTCGATTCTGGCCAGGGCCACCATTGTTGTAGTTGTATGCATCGATGCTTGCACCAGCATTCACTACATAATTTGTACCCGGTCGAGTATTTGAAAAAACACGCCTATCTGATGGGCAAAGCAGTCCATTGATTCGCGTCGACCGCGGAGTAGCGTTATTTCCATGGTCATACCAAACATTGAAGTCAATCGTATCGTATAGCGGTTGCTCTTCGAATTGCGGAAGGATCTGTGACCAGACGCCATGACCTCTCCAGGAATGCCAAGAACCATTATTACCAGGACCGTTTCCGATGTCTGAAGATTTTTCACCAGTTCTTGGATTTCCATCAAACTGGTACATGGGAAAGTTGTTGTTCGCGTCGTAGTATGTTGCCAAGGCAAGACCAATTTGCTTAAGGTTGTTACTGCATGAAGCTCGTCGAGCGGCCTCTCGTGCTGCTTGGACCGCTGGCAAGAGTAAGCCAATGAGCACTCCAATAATGGCAATGACAACAAGCAGTTCAACGAGCGTAAACCCGTTGGATCGTGGTGAAGTCTTCATAATGATTCCCCTAAAATTAAATGGAAAAATAGTAAAAAATCAAAGAACCCTTGAGTAAAAATATATCATAAAAAGATTCGCAAAAAAAGCGTATTTAGTGAAGAAAAAGAGCATGTTCCCCTGCTAAAATGATGATTCTTGAGCTTTTTTCCCGAAGAGTTGTTTTATGAGCTCCTCCCGTCAGCAGCACGACGTCAGCTCTGAAAAACGAACGATCAGGAGTTCTTTTGGAACCATCTCTCGTTTTCTTGTACAGAACAAAACAGTTTTCATCCCTTTACTTTTGGTAAGCCTCATTTTTGGTTTTTTTGGCTTTCCGTTTGTTGTTTCATGGCAAACAAAAGTCATGCTTGATGCTGGTCGTTTCGACGATGCTGAACGTTGGCTCACACTGTATGAATGGACTGGAAAGTCTCAAGCAAAAGCAGCGTTTTATAGATCGACATTGGCGTCTCGACGTGGCAACATGCAAAAAGCAGATCAATGGCTGAAGAAAGCTGCAGCGTTAGGATATCCAAAAGGTGAAATCAGACGAGCATGGGGTGTTCTTCGTGCCAGAGTGGGAGATTTTGCAGCGATACAAAACCAATGGAAAGACTTGCTTGAACATCCGGGGGCAGACGGGGAAAGTATTTATCGCGGTTTTATTATTTTTGCGCTTGCAACGGGTCTTCTTGACGATGCGGAAAAGGTTGTTGCGCTGTGGCAAGCCTATGCTCCACAGCAGGCAGAGCCGTATGGGTATGCAGGCCTCATTGCCAGTCTGAAGAATGATTGGCCTGAAGCTATTCACGCATATGAACAAGGCCTTTCTCTCTCGTCCAATAATGAAGACATGCTTGCAGGCTTAGCAGAAAGCTGCATGAAGCAATTACAATTTGAAAAGGCACTATCGTTATGGCAGGAATTGAATGAATTGGCACCTCAGTCCGTGCAGGCAGTGGTAGGTCGTGCTGATTGTTATTCAAAACTCGGTGAGTCTGGTAAGGGAGAAAACGTTTTGAAGAAACATTACTCACTTATCGAACAGGACTCCCAAGCAATGTCCATGCTGGGGCGTATTTATCTTGAACAGGGAAAGGTGCAGGATGCAATAGATGCCTATGAGAAATCAATGTCCTTACAACCAGAAAATATTGCTTTGAAGAGAGATCTTTTGCATGCCCACCGAGTTGCAGGGACAGGTGACGATCTTACAGAAATTGAAGCACAGGTTGAGGAAGGACAGATTGCATTAGAGCACATCAAGGAACTGAGTAGTAGATTATCACAACAACCACTGAATGCTGATCTTCGATACCAACTGGCGATGTTGACCTGGAAATGGAAGAGCCATGAAGAGGGCTTGCGATGGTTGCGAGTTGTGCTGCTGACAGATCCCGCACATGAAAAAGCGAGACAGTTTTTGAGAGAGCATGCTCCTGAAGATCAAGAAAGCCAAGAAGCCTTGGATATCGTACCCACGAAATCATTTTAAATGACAAAGACATTGGTCATGTGCGTCACGAAAGAATGCTTTGAAATTGTCGTTGTGAAATGTGCCGCCATGGCTTGCGTGTATCTGCTTGGAATAGTGTTTGTATGCGGCTGTGAGCCAACAAACAAGCATGAACCAAGCACGCATCGAACGGTTGAGACGACTCATGAAAAGCAGTCCAACGATAGTGAGTATTCCTTCACTGATATTGCTGAGCAACAGGGCATTCAGATTGTTTCGAAAACCGGATCGGACAAAGGATTCTATTCGATAGTCGAATCACTCGGCTCAGGCATTGCAGTTTTAGACTACGATCAAGATGGGGACGTTGATGTGTTTGCTCTTCGTGGTGGTTCATTTAACCGCGAGGGAATGCCAGTCGGATTACCTGCAGTTCTGCTTGAGAATACCAACGGCACCTTTCAGGATGTCACGGACGATGCAGCAATTCGAGGCCCAAGTTTTTACCCACATGGGATTTGTGTATTTGATTATGAGGGTGACGGATTCCCCGATATCTTTGTTACAGGCTTTTTCGGCTGCAGTTTATTTAGCAATCAACAAAACAAACAGTTTCGTGTTATTGATGCTGAAACGCTTGGTATCGCTGAAGACACATTCTTTACCAGCTCTGCATCAGGCGATTTCAATGCAGATGGAATCGCAGATCTCTTTCTCACGACATACGTCGATTGGAGTCCAGAGAATAACCCGCCATGCATGGTTCAAGGCCAGGTGGATGTTTGCCCGCCAGGTCAATTTGCTGGCTTGCCTGATCGAGTCTATCTTGGAACAAAGTCTGGGCGGTTTCGTGAAGCACATGACAGGTTTCGGCCAAGTTTGTCAGGAAAAGGTCTTGGTGTTATTGCAGCCGACTTTGATCTGGATGGTGATACAGATGTCTATGTCGCGAACGACACAACGCTGAATGCACTGTATGAAAACAATAAAAATGAAGGCTTTACAGAAGTAGGCCTTCCAAGTGGTGTATCCATAGGACTATCAGGACTAGCCGATGGCAGTATGGGTGTGGACTCTGCAGATGTGGATATGGATGGGTTGCCCGATCTCTGGGTTGCCAACTACGAAGAAGAAAGTTTTGCACTGTATCGGAACATGCGTGGACTGATTTTCCAAAACGTAAGTCTCCCTATGAAAATTGGACTGCTGGAAAGGAAATATGTTGGATTTGGAACAAGCTTTCTCGATATTGATTGTGATGGTTATGAAGACATCTTTTGTACAAATGGCCACGTGCTCCTCGCGCCAAAAGGTGCTCCTCGCCGACAGAAGGCACTCTTGCTGCACAATCAGGAGGGCAAGTATTTTGTGAATGTCGCAGGTTCCTCCGGACATTACTTTTCTGAATCACATATTGGACGAGGCGCTGCTGTTGCTGACCTGGATGGTGATGGCGATCAAGATATTGTTGTGAGTCATGCCGATGAGCCAATTGCAATACTTCTCAATGATGCTCGTCCAGAAGCTGTTATTCGCGTCAAGCTTGTTGGCTCCCAATCACACCGAGACGCTGTTGGAGCATTTGCCACATTAGAAACATCAAGGCGCAAGCTACTCAGACTCGTCAAGGGTGGAGGAAGTTATCTCTCTGCCAATGAAAAAACGCTTACATTCTGTCTGGATGAGGATGAGGATCCAAAAAGTCTTTCTGTAGCATGGCCCTCTGGGCATAACAATGTATATGCCGTTCCA
>JBDOMS010000144.1:0-13299 GCA_039831735.1 Pirellulales bacterium | reverse complement strand
TGCAACGGGAGTGTAGGTGTCCGTCAGGAATGACTGAGTAAAGTGAATAGCTTCTGACACCATGTCAGGAGTCGTGAGCGCGTCACCTCGTCCAGGCACAAGTGCCTGCGGGTTGAAGCTTTTTAGCCGACCGATGGTATCGGGCCAGTCACGGAAATACGCATCTCCGCAGTAGCACGCAGAATTGAATTCAACGGTGTCACCTGAAAACATAACTCCCGAATCCGGAATCCAAACCGCTGTATCCCCTGCCGTGTGAGCACGTCCGAGGTGCATGATTTCCACGCGGCGTTTGCCGAGGTATACGGTCATCTTGTTAGTGAATGTCAGGCTTGGCCATGTCAAACCAGGAATCGAATCGGCGGAATCAAACAGTCGCGGAAAGCGTCCGTACTCACTGTCCCAATCCTCCTGCCCACGTTCGTGGATAAGCGAAAGGGTTGCTGCCGAAGCGATGATCTGTTCCGGCTGATATGCTGTTGCTCCCAATACACGAACGGCGTGGTAATGGCTCAGCACCACATATTTCACCGGCTTGTCCGTTACTTCACGGATACGAGAGAGCACCTCCTGCGCCATCACCGGAGTCGCCTGTGTGTCGATTACCATCACTCCATCGTCGCCGATAATGATGCCTGAATTTGGATCCCCTTCTGCTGTGAAGGCGTACAGCCCCTCACCGAGCTGCGTAAAACTAATCGTTTTTGCCTCAAGATCACCCTGTGAGGCGAATTTTTTTGTTGTCATATTTTCTTTATGATTTGAAGTTGGTTTGCAATATTGCTTTCAGGAAAAAGGTGGACGGGCTTCGCTTATCCACCATATTTTTCACATCATTGGAACAGTAATCAAGAAACATTTGATATAATCGTAACAGAATGACCATGACGCTGAAATAGTTTATTTTTCAAACGGTTCCCGTGCGATCCGCATTGCTTCATACAGTGCCTCGCTGTCCCCAATTTGATTGGAAAGCAACAGGATCAAACGGGCCTGTACCTCACGGCTTTCTGATTCGTTGAGGCCTTCGTATAACTGGATCAGTTTGTTATAAAAACTGTCCGGTTCATCAATATTCGGTTCCAGGTTTAATTGCATTTAGAGGTTTATTCAGTTACATGTTGCTCTGGCAAGTGCTTGATAGATTGCTGATGAAACATACCCTTTCCAGCGTGCGGTGATGTGCTGATCCGGACGCAACAGATAAGTAGTGCCGTTTTGGGCATCATAGCGCTGAGCAGCTATCCCCTGCAAGTCGAATACAGAAACGCCTTTGATTTCAGAATTAAGACCAAGTACCAAAGGCTGCACCGGAATATCGTTTTCGCACAATCTACGGAATTCAGACTCCACATCTTCCTGAACAGAATTTTCCGTGAAATACAGCAGCGTGAATTCACCCTTGAGCTGATCCAGCAGCCATCGTTTGCCCCTCGTGGTTTGCACCGGAGCATCAACGGCGGGTGCGCCTGGTAACAGCTTTCCGGACCATGAGTCACAATCCGGTGTGTTCAGCGGAGACTCACGGTGAATTGTTGGAGTTGAAAGCCGGCCGGTGTTAATGAGCGGAATTGCAAATTTATATTCTTTTGCCAGGGACAGCACTGCATTGCGGAACACGAGGCTGACCTCTCCTTTAGGTACGATAAAGTCTGTGCTTTGAGTCGAGTGCTGGACATTCTCCTCCGCAGCGTATGTACGTTCGGCGTTGTAACTGTCAAGCAGGGTTTCCGGAGCAAGTTCTTTCAGCACAAGCTGGAGTTTCCACGCAAGGTTTTCCGCATCCTGAATTCCGCTGTTAGCGCCGCGTGCCCCAAACGGCGAAACCTGATGTGCTGCATCTCCAGAAAATATCACTCGCCCATGTCGGAAATTCCTGATGCACCGGCTTTGGAAACGATAAACACTGATCCATTCCAGATCCGGCTCAATCTCATCTCCAAGCATTCCGCGCACACGACTCATCACCTTTTCGATCTGCATTTCCTTCGCGGCATCTGCTTTCGGACCGATCTGAAAATCAAGCCGCCAGACATCATCTGGCTGCATGTGCAGCAGTGCTGAATCCGCATCCGTGAAAGTCGGTGCAAACCAGAAGCGGCGTACAGGCGGCATGTCCGCTTTGGTCTTAATGTCCGCTATCAGAAACTGGTCATCAAAAGTACGTCCTTGGAATTCAAGACCCAGCGCTTTTCGGCAAAAACTTCGCGCTCCGTCTGCAGCGATCAGCCAATCACAATCCATTTGATATGAACCATCCGGAGTACTAACTGTAAGACGAACACCTTCTTCCATAGATTCAATCCCCTTCAATTCACTGAACCAGCGCAGGTCAATGAATTCCTTCAGTTCCAGCGCACGGTCTATAGCGTACAATTCCATGTAATACTGCTGGAGGTTGATAAACGCCGGAAACTGATGGCCGTCTTCCGGAAGCAAATCAAACTCGAACAACTGATCGTCTCCCAAAAACACCTTGCCGGTTTTCCAGGTAACTCCTTTGTCCAGTAAGCGCCGCCCCATCCCTAACCGCTCGAATATTTCCAAGGTACGCTTAGCAAAGCAAATCGCGCGGGAACCGTCACTGATTGTGTTCAGTGCTTCCAGCAAAACTACCGGAACCTGCTTGAGAGCTAGGTCTATTGCCAAAGTCAACCCAACCGGACCTGCACCTGCAATCACCACGGGGTGTCTTACGGGACTTGCCGAATCCTGATCAGGACTGTGTTGAAACTCGAAGATTGGATTGTTGTCCGGCATAGGTTTTCAAAATTGAAGACTAATTTTGTATGGTTAAAAGTAGATCAACTCCCCTTTTTCAACGTGCAAATTTAGCCCTTTTTAAGTATAAGTGGTTTGGCTATGGCATGTATGAAGGCAGTAGCAGCACAAGTACCGGGACAAAAACCAGTAAAGCCAAACGAATTACATCCGCAATCAAAAAAGGAATGATTCCCTTAAAAATCGTACTCGTAGGAACTTCCGGAAGAACGGAGCGGATTACAAACACATTGAGGCCAATCGGTGGAGTTATGAGACTGATCTCTGTGACAACAACCACAATTACTCCAAACCAAATCAAATCAAAACCCAGTCCTTCAACAATGGGATAAAAAATTGGTACCGTGAGTAAAATCATTGATAAACTTTCCAGTACAGCACCAAGAATCAGGTAGATCCCCAAAATACAGAAAAGGACTGCCAATGGCGTCCAGCCCAGTGTTTCAATAAAATTTGCCAGGTCATCCGGAAGTCCTGCTATATTAACAAAATTTGAAAATATAATGGCACCGATAAGGATGAAAAATATCATTGCTGTTGTTTGGACCGATTCTACCAGCACGACGTAGAGCGTCTTCCACGAAAGCCGTTTTCGCCCCAAAGCAAACAAAAAAGCACCGCTTGCTCCAATACCTGCCGCTTCAGTTGGAGTAAATACCCCCAGATAAATACCACCGATTACAAGAATGAACAGGAGTACGATACCCCATATTCCTTTCAGCAAATGGAATCGTTCGAGCATGGGAACACGTTCCGCTTTTGGACCGAGTTCAGGATTGAAAGCAGTCACCACCCAAACGGCAGCCATGTATCCAAGTATTCCAATAATGCCCGGGATTATTCCGGCGGCAAATAGCTTGCCGATGTCCTGCTGGGTCATGATTCCATAGATCACCAGAATCACACTTGGAGGGATGAGGATCCCAAGCGTTCCGCCTGCCGCAATCACTCCCGTTGCCAACGAGTCGGCATAACCGTATTTGCGCATCGACGGCATGGTGACTTTTGTCATGGTGGCAGCTGTGGCTAAGGAACTTCCGCAAACCGCACTGAACCCGCCGCAGGCCAATACAGTTGCCATCGCCAAACCCCCACGACGGTGTCCAAGCCATGCATTTGATGCAGCGTATAATTCATCCGACAGTCCAGCATGAGTCACAAAATTTCCCATCAAAATGAACAGTGGAACCACGGAAAGTCCATAATCCAATCCTGTCTCCATGGTCACGCTGGCAATCATGGCCAAAGACGGATCCCAGCCGATAAAACCGACCAAACCAAAAAATCCGACAATTCCCATTGCAAACGCAATCGGAACACCGATAAACATAATCACCATCAAAATGATGATGCCACTTAACCAAATTTCGATGGGACTCTTTTGGGAGAGAAAATGGAGAGAAAATGATCTTTCATTGCCGCTCTTTACCGCGAATAATCCTTGCAAATTGAATGGCAACAATCAGTGAACTTACTCCTAATAATATCGTCATAAAAAATGCAACTGGTGCAATTGGTATCAGCAAATAAGCAGTTTCATCACCTTGAACTAGCATTTCTGCGGCCTTGATCCACATGCGCCAGGCCATCACTCCAAAAACGAGGGCCATTATGATTTGTGTAATCAGACGTTGGAAATGCCGGATTTTAGGAGACAAAAGACCTATGATTAAATTGACTGTCACGTGCTGATTCGCACGGGAAACAAGAGGCAATCCCGCAAAAATCAGCATGGCCATCATGATTTCTGTCATTTCAAAAGCACCGGGCAGAGGAGCTAAAAAAAGGTAGCGCCCCGCAACATCAATAAAAGTGACAATCATCAGCATCATCAACACTGTTGCTGCCAGGAAACCCAGAAACTGATCCAGCACGATTTCCCAGCGTGTAAGTGGAGCAGGATTCTTAGTTTCGAATGTCTCTGACATGACTACCCTGTGTTTAAAGCCTTAATATCCTGCAGCTTCAGCACGGAGCATTTTCAACGCGGCCGCACCATCTACGCCTTTCGTATTTGCACGTCCAACAACTTTCGCTTCAATTCCGGAAAGTTTTTGACGTAAGTTTACCATCATGGCACTACTCGCGGTTTGGACTGCCATTCCTGAAGCTTTCATGGCAGCTAAACCTGCACGGTCAGCTTTGTTCCATCCTGCTCCTGCAAGTTTTGCAAACGCTTCACCGGAAACGCTCATGATCGCTTTTTGATCTTGTGCACTCAACTTGTTCCATTTCTTTTCATTCATTACAAGAAAGAAACTTGTATTGTAAAGTCCGCCAGGAATGTAGGTCGCATACTTGAGAAGCTTACTGATTTTAAAAGATTTGATTGACTCTTTTGGAAAAAAGATACCATCTGCTACTCCACGGGAAAGGATTTCATAAGACTTGGTGGCAGATTTAAGGATGGTTACAATGTTCAGGGCTTTGCCCACGTCAGAAACCACCCCACCTCCGACACGGATTTTCAATCCTTCTAAATCACCCGGCATATTGATGGCACGTTTGGAGTTGTATATATGTCCCGGCCCGTGCGTCATCAAGCCCAGGAGCTTCACACCGGAGTGCTCATTTGCCGCAGCAAGATATTTTTGGTGTACACGCCAGTAAGCAACTGAAAGTGCTTCTGCGTCATCTCCCAGAAAAGGAAGTTCAACGAGTTGGGTCAAGACGAAACGTCCAGGAGTATATCCATGAACGCCCCATGAAATATCCGCTATTCCGTCTTTGGCGAGATCAAAATGCGCAGGGGGCTTACCCAATGCTTTTTTGAGGATATTTATTTTTACTCGTCCGTTGGTGGCCTTTTCCACGTTCTCGGCCCACGGATAAATCATAAATGCTGCAATCGGGTGTTTTGGTGGAATCCAGTTTGACAAACGAAGGGTGGTTTTCGCCTGTATGCTGGATGCAATTAACAATGCGGTTGCAGAAAGAACCACTATGGCGGCAATTATCTTTTTCATACTATCTCCTAATAATAAAAGAACTCTCCCTGACAAAATAATTCCGAATTCCTGGGGAGATTACAGGATTTCGATTTCCATGACGGCATGATCCGTCCAGGAATTGATAAAAAACAAAATCCGGAATCATTGGCTAATCTCTGTGGACTATCACAATCTATTATCTGGGATTCCAGTTTCATATATACTTCGCCTATTCGTTCAATTCAGCTAATCCATAAGGGACATCGTGCATCCAGGCAGCATGTTTGGGTGCTTGTTTGGTTTGACTCCATTCTTCAATCATATCCGGAGAGACTTCATGCAGTCGTTCCAGCATTCCTGATTTTGTGGTGTTTTAGCTGCCTGTTCCAACCTGTGGCTCCGCTATTTGAGTTACATTATGTTTCGCATGAGATGTGGTTTATGTTGGAGTTAAACCCACTTAATCTAATTTAATTTTCTATGTAGTAATGTTTTAAATATTTAACTGCCGAACTATAAAATCACCAAGATTTCTATGATCAGTTGGTGATTGTGACATAAAATTCCAATTTTTGCAATAAGTTGTAAATCTTGTCGTTAAAATGAAATAAATAGCACTGGATATGAAAAAAATGGACTCCTGTGTTTTATGAAAAGTATTATTTATTGTGGAATCAAGAATTAATTTCATACAAAATGGTCTGTATCGCCTAAAGGTGATGCTCTGAAAGAAAGGAATATATATGTTGCAAGAGCGGATAGAAGGCAAATGGATTGAAACATTTGCCTCGGTTTTTAAACTCTGCAAGGTGGAATCAGGCACCGTGGTCGCGATTCTGTCGGAAACACAGTCTCGTCCCATTAATGTTCCTCTTCTCCATATGATTCTGAATTATTTCAGGAAACTCATTGTTGATTAACCCATATAAGGTCAAAATACCACACTTGTTTGTCATTCTTGCGAAAGCATGAATCTATTCCCAGATCAGGTAGAGGATAAGCATTTCAGATAAATACAAGTTCCTGGGTTCCCGCTTCCCGATCAGGTAGAGGACAAGCTCCGCGGGAATGACAACTTTTTACATACTTCTACAATTTAAAATAATATTTTTCTTTACATTTAAATTCTTTTGCTGTCTAATGCTTTCATTCTTTCTGTTCTAAGAAAGTTTTTTAAACCCAACAGTCTGTGATAACCACTTCATTATTTGATGTGTTTTGGCATGACAATTTTCTTTAACCCTCTATATTAGGAGAAACTACAATGCGAATAAAAACTATAAAATTAATTTCGCTGTTTGGAACATTGTTGCTGGCATTGTCGGCCGTGAGTGTGCAAGCCGAAACACCCAAACGTGGCGGAACACTGGTGTGGTCCATCGGCACCACACCAAGGCACCTTAATCCGGCGGTGCAATCGGGCATCGCGACCGGTGCGCCGGGTGCCCAGTTGTTCGCAACCTTGGTTCGCTTTGACGACAAATGGAATGCGCATCCCTATCTTGCCAAATCATGGCAGACCTCTGCCGATGGACTAGCGGTTACCTTCAATTTGGTTGAGGGGGCCACATTCCATGATGGCAAGCCTATCACCTCGAAGGATGTGGCCTTTTCCATCAAGACGATCAAGGCCAATCATCCCTTTAAAACCATGTTCCGCGCAGTCTCGAGCGTCGAGACGCCAAACGCCAACACTGTCGTATTTAAGTTATCGCAGCCACACCCGGCGCTGATGCTGGCGCTGTCCTCGCAACTCGGATCGATTATTCCAGAGCATATTTATGGTGATGGCCAGGACCCCAAGAAACACCCACGGAACTCTAAAGATGTTGTTGGTTCAGGTCCGTTCAAACTGGTCGAGTTTGTGCGAGATCAACACATCATCATGGAGCGCTATGAAAATTTCTTTATAGAGGGTCGTCCCTATCTGGACAAGCTCGTGATACGAATTATCAAAGACCCGTCTGCCCGCTCTCTTGGACGCGAAAATGGAGAAATCCACCTGTCTGCATTTGAGTCGACGCCACAGGATATTCTGCACTCCAAGAATGTTTCCCACCTGACGGCAACAGACCAAGGCTACGCCGCGATCGGCCCCATAACGTGGCTAGCATTCAATACCAAAAAGAAGCCCACTAGCGATAAACGCGTCCGCCAAGCAATTGCCTATGCCGTCGATAGGAATTTTCTAGTGAACGCAGTCATGATGGGTACATCAAGACCCGCATACACCGGCATTCACCCGGACAGTATTTTTCATGAACCCAATGTAGCGCGCTACGACCTCGACCTCGACAAAGCCAATGCAATGCTGGATGAAGCGGGCTATGCTCGCGGTGCTGATGGCATGCGTTTTCCGCTGACGATCGACTTCGGTTGGCCCAGTGCCAAGCCCATGGCCGAATACATGAAACCCCAACTAAAAAAGATTGGCATCAATGTAACGGTTAGAACATCTGCTGGGTTTCCAGCCTGGGCTAAGACTGTTTCAACCTGGGACTTCGACATGACTGTGGACGTGGTGTTTAACTGGGGAGATCCCGTGATCGGCGTGCACCGCACCTACCTCTGCAATAACGCAAAGAACGGCGTGATCTGGTCAAATACGCAGCAGTATTGCAACCCCAAGGTCGATACGATACTCGCCAAAGCTGGTCAGGAAAATGATCAGCAGAAGCGGATTGCATTGTACTCAAGCGCGCAGAAAATAATCGCAGATGACGTGCCCATCTACTTCACCGATACCGTCCCGTATCACACCATCTTCAATCACACGAAGGTCGGCAATCCACCGGCGACGATCTGGGGTACGTGCTCACCGCTGGACGAGGTCTATTTGAAGAATTGAACCTCGGCGGGATCTAATGCTGTTCTTGAAATGCCTGCTGCCTAGCAGCAGGCATTTCTGTTTCGGGTTCAGGACTTCATTCTTAAAGGCGTTATGCAGTTTTTAGCCATTACTCTAAGGCGATTTGGGTTAGGCCTTGGATTGCTGCTTGCAGTCCTGGTACTGAATTTTCTGTTGATGCACCTAGCACCCGGCGATGTTGCAGACACCATCGCACAGGACGCAGGTGGACTGGATGCCGAAGTGATGGCCCAAATTCGCAAAGATTACGGACTCGACCTTCCGTTGTGGCAACAAATGTTGAAATATTTTTACAGCGTTGTCCAACTCGATTTAGGCTACTCTTTTTATTACAACCAACCTGTTACCACGCTGATTCTTGAAAAACTTCCGGCAACACTACTGCTTATTATCAGCGCCCAAGTTGTCTCAATATTGATCGGCGTAGTATTCGGTGTGATTGCGGCTCGAAACCCGAACGGGCTTGCCAGTCATTTCGTCACTATCCTTTCCCTCGTGGGCTATGCAGCACCGGTATTTTGGACTGGCATCATGCTCATCATCTTGTTCGCATCGATGATCCCTTTATTTCCGATCGGCAACATGGTGGACGTTACAGTTGAAAGAACAGGGTTCGCGTACATGACCGATGTATTACATCACCTGGTGTTACCCATGTTGACGCTCGCTTCAATTTTTATCGCACTTTACAGTCGCTTGGCGCGGGCCAGCATGCTGGACGTTCTGGGATCAGACTACGTTCGTACTGCACGGGCCAAGGGGCTTTCTGAATTTCAGGTGGTTTTCAAACATGCCCTGCGGAATGCCCTACTACCGGTCGTCACCACGGCCGGCCTGGTATTCTCTGGTATCGTATCGGGTGCAGTGCTGGTAGAAACGGTTTTCAGTTGGCCTGGACTTGGAACGCTTGCGGTTCAGGCCATCGTTGCCCGCGACACACCAACGATTCTTGGAATACTGTTCTTCTCGTCACTGGTTGTGGTTGTTGCCAACCTTCTAACAGACATGGTCTATCGCATTATTGACCCGCGGATCAAGACCTCTCAAACCCAAGAGATGTAATCCGTGACAGATTATTCAATTCCGCAGAAAACGCTCGAACCTACATCTGTTCGTGTAGAGCACCCCTTGATAGAAACTTCTCGGATGTTTGCAGGAAACCGGGCCGCTCTCAGCGGACTGGCAATGTTCCTTATCATCGTCGTGGTTTCCCTGGCTGGGCCCTGGCTCTATCCAACTGACCCGTTTGAAATGGTCTGGTCGCCGTTCAGTCCTCCTGGGGTCAATGGGTTTCTACTGGGGACCGATTATCTGGGGCGTGATCTCCTGGCCCAGATCATTCACGGAGGAAGGGCGACCCTCGCGGTGGGCTGTGCGGCCGCACTGTTGAGTGTTTTTATAGGTATTACTTTCGGGGCGCTTTCGGGTTTCTACCGTGGCTGGGTTGAAGAAATATTGATGAGAATCACCGAGTTCTTTCAGGTTCTGCCGACGCTACTGTTCTCGATGGTCCTGGTGGCTTTGTTTGGTGCTTCGCTCCCCATGATCACATTTGCCATCGGTATCGTCAGTTGGACTGGTGTGGCGCGGATCACGCGGGCAGAGTTTCTGAAAATCCGGGAACTAGAGTACGTAACAGCGGCACGTTCTGGAGGTGCGAGCAATGCCAACCTCATTTTCCGCGTCATACTCCCAAACGCGCTTCCGCCAATCGTGGTGAATGCGGCACTGCTGATTGGTTTTGCGGTTCTCTTCGAAGCGGGCTTGAGCTTCCTTGGCCTCAGCGACGCCAACGTGATGAGTTGGGGGGCAATCATGGGCAATAATAGGCCTTACATCCTTCTGCATGGCTTCACTATCATGTATCCGGGGCTTGCGATTTTCCTGACTGTCCTGTCGATCTCTCTAATCGGCGACGGACTGAACGATGCGTTGAACCCCAAACTCAGAAACCGCTGAGGCTAGTATGACGCCACTCCTATCTGTCAAAAATCTCACCGTCGAGTTCACTACCCGCGATGGCACGGTTCCTGTCATCGATGACCTCTCATTTGATTTAGCACCGGGTGAAACGCTAAGCCTGGTCGGCGAATCCGGCTGTGGCAAAAGCATGACAGCACTGGCTATCATGGGGCTGATCCCATCACCCCCTGGACGAGTCCCTGCCGGTTCCATCAGTCTGCAGGGTGAAAACCTGCTGCAAGCAACCGATACCCGAATGCGAGCAGTTCGGGGCAACGACATCTCTATGGTGTTTCAGGAACCCATGACCTCGCTCAATCCAGTTTTTACCGTAGGTGATCAGATTGGCGAAACCCTGCGACGACACCAGGGCCTGACGCGCCATCAAGCAAAGTCAAAGTCCATTGAAATGCTGGATGCGGTTAAGATTCCTCTGCCGACACGGAGGATTAACGACTATCCCCATCAGTTGTCCGGTGGCATGCGCCAACGCGTCATGATTGCTATGGCACTTGCCTGTCGTCCAAAAATCTTGATTGCTGACGAACCCACCACGGCCCTGGATGTCACAGTCCAGGCACAGATATTTGATTTGATGCTGGCGGTTGGAAAGGAAACCGAAGCGGCTATCATTTTGATAACACACGACATGGGTTCAGTGGCTGAAATGGCTGAACGGGTGGTTGTGATGTACGCCGGACGCAAAATCGAGGAAGGAACGGTCAAGGAAATTCTCACCAACCCGCAGCATCCATACACCCAGGGATTAATTGCCTGTGTTCCACATCTCATCGATATCACTTCTCCGGAACGGCACGATCTTTTGGAAATACCGGGGATGGTTCCTCCAATGAGGGAATTTGGGAAAGAAGCCTGTTTGTTTGCTCCTCGCTGCCAATTTGCCGATGCACGCTGCCACAATAATCTTCCTCCTGAAAGGATACATTCACCAGAACACCGGTCGATATGTTGGTTGGAAAACCTGAAAAACGGAGCGGTTCTGCCATGAATGACACTCCTCTTGTCCTGGAAGTTAGAGATCTGGTAGTGCATTTCTCAATGAAGGGTAAACGTCCTTTTGCTCCTCTGAGTTATATTCACGCAGTAGATGGGGTTTCCTTCCAACTTCAGAAAGGGAAAACCCTGGGTCTGGTTGGAGAATCGGGTTCCGGTAAATCCACAACCGCACTGGCAGTAACAAGGTTGGTACCTGCAAACAGTGGTTCTGTGAAAGTGAAAGGGACTGAGTTTCTTGAACTTCGTGGGGAGGCCCTTCGTAACCATAGGAACCACCTGCAACTTATATTTCAAGATCCATATTCAGCATTGAATCCAAGATGGCGTGCCGGAAAAATTGTGGGGGAAGCGTTAGACTGGTTAAATGTGGGAACAAAAACCGAACGCAAAATTCGTGTTTCTGAATTGTTTGGACTGGTTGGTTTGAGCGTTGAGCAGGAGCATTTATTCCCGCATCAATTTTCCGGCGGTCAACGTCAGCGCCTGGGCATAGCACGGGCGCTTGCCACCCATCCGGACTTAATCATTTGCGATGAACCGGTTTCCGCGCTGGATGTGGCGGTGCAGGCGCAAATTCTGAATTTACTGCGCCGTCTTCAGCAGGAAATGGGATTGTCTTACCTTTTCATTTCCCATGATTTAGGAGTTGTGCAGCACATGTGTGACGAAATCGCGGTGATGTACGCTGGACAAATTGTGGAGCATACCGACCGGATTTCTCTGTTCCGAAATCCACTGCATCCTTACACTAAAGGCTTACTCGCCTCAGTTCCTTCGGCAGACCCAAATCACCCCAGAGACAGAAAACTGGGTATTTACGGTGAACCTCCAAGTCCAGTCGATCCTCCTCCGGGATGCCGTTTTGCCTCACGTTGTCACCTTGCGGAGGAAAGGTGCAAAATCGAAAATCCTGTGCTCCGAAAGATAGAAACTGGACATCGGGTGTCCTGTCATTTGGTATAAATTTATTTCCAGCTAGTGATTTCGCTGGCAATGATTTGCGTTCGTGAAATTTCTGAAAAATTGACAGGTGTCAATAAGGGAGAGTGAATCCTTCCGGATACCCAATTTGCGAAACGGAAGGCATCTCCACCGTACCTATTAACAAGACTTTGGAGATTCCAGAAAATTTGATTGATTTCATCTGTTTTAAGGTTTCGCTCCTGCCCACCTTCTGCCAAATCCATACGGTTTCCGGATTGTTATTGAAACGGATTATACCTTTCCCCCGAATAACGCTGGAAGGAAGTTGGTTTTTCCAATGCTCAAAAGCGGCTCGTTCTGCAGGAATTGAAGCCTGAAGAGAGATGCTGCTAAAATGTGTATGTACGTTTTGTGAAGAAAGGCTACTGATAGATTCCGAGTTACGGAGTTCCCCAAAAATCACTGGCAGCGCGACTTTAGCTCCAGAGGTTTTCAGGCGGGCCACAGATGGCGCAACCTCTTCAAGCCAGGTTTCCAGTCTGAAAAGTTCTTCTTCTTCCACCAAATCTGTTTTGTTGACAATCAGCAAGTCAGCAGTTTTCAACTGTTCCATTACCACGCTTCCTACATAGCGGTCCTCAAAATGACTGCGAACCTCTGCTGCATCCACAAGTACGATTGTGCCGTTAGGAATTAAATCAGGATCGAGGTGGGCAATATCCATAATGCTTGCCGGCTCTGAGACACCGCTGGCTTCTACCACAATTTGATCAAATTCCTCCGCTCTCTGCACCAAATTGATGATAGTGGAAATGA
>JBDOMS010000294.1:0-13316 GCA_039831735.1 Pirellulales bacterium | reverse complement strand
AACGCTTAATTGGATCAACTGCTTCGGCCTCCCGAAGCCACAGAAGAGCCTTATGAATTGCATTTTGCTGATCCCTATCCAACGCATAATCGACACCTCCATGAGTGCGTGGTGAAGAATCAGCTAAAACGGAAAGACAGGCCCGAAGAGAATTAAGTGTCTCAAGGCCTGGGCCTCGTGATGCAGATTGCATTGACGCATCTGACACTGCGTGACACGCCGCACATCCCACTGTCGCAAACGCTTTCCGGCCTCCTGGCACCCTCGCTTCATCTAACTCAAAAACATATTTTTCTTTACCCTCATGCAACAACGCTGGCAGTTCTTCTTCCGAAGGAGTCACCATCCCCAAAACAGATTTTCTTGCTAATCCTGGAATGGTTACATCGAGTGAAAGTGACTGATGGCCACCTGCTTCAAAGTATTCAATGTGGATTGGATGGATGCCTTGATCGAGTTCAATATCTGCGCGTTTTTCTGTATGGGGATGTACACCATCATTTTCAACAATCTTTTTCTCATCAATGATGAGTCGACTTCCATCGTCACTCCCCAAATGGAAAAGATATTTCCCCTTTCTTTCGATATGAAGGAACCCATCGAGATGAACAAGAAAGTTATTTTTTTGCCCGGCCAAAGTTGCAACATCAAACCCACGAACAGTACCCTTCGTGTCAGGTTCTCCAAGAGTTGACGCATCCGGCAGCGTTGCCACTTTCCGAAGCCATGCTTGACCTTTAAAGGCAATCGTATCGAAGTGCTGATCAGGAGCACCGGGTAGTGAGCCAAATAGAGCGGCGACCACATGACGACGATCAGTATCACTGAGTACAAATTGGGGCATGCGACTGGAGGGCCGTGTAGCAAAAGGGTTCTTGAGAAAATCATCCAAGCCACCAGACGTCCACTTCTTTCGAAGATCGACAAGCGGCAACTGATCTGAAAGTTTTCCTTCTTCCCCAAGATTCCCGTGACACACGGCACAACCTACTTGATTGTGTATCAAACGTCCTTTCTTGGAATCTGTTTTTTCAGATGCTGGCATTCGTGAGTCTTCGAACACTCCAATCGTTCCAAGATAGTGTGTTATATCCCCCATGACCGCAGACCGCTTGCTGTCTGAATCACGAACAAGGAGCCTCGGCATAGTTGTTCCAGGCTTTTCCTTCTGAGGATCAACTAAATGATCGAGCAGCCATTCTGGACGCACGCGAGCACCAAGATTGTCTAGCCGAGGGCCATGTTTCGTGTGAATATGTCGTATTGAAGAACGTGATGCTGTATGACAATTCACACAACCAAGTTCTCCCAGGAGAAGAAGTCCTGCTTCCACTTGATCAGAAACAACAGTAGCTGTTCTACCGAATCTCTCATATCCAGGAACGATCGGGTGGGCACACGCATAGTTTGCCACAAGCAGAGACGCTAAGGCACTCATCAGCTTTAGGCATGCATTTTTCATGTCATTGATAATGATATGTCTACGAATCATGGCAAACGCTGTGGCGACACCAAAGATGAGCTCGTATACGTGAGAGATGGCGTACCTACACTTCCCGTTTGAATCATTCAGCATACAAATGCACCATTGAATGAACTATTTGCGATCCCATTCGTAGACAGAGTATACTGACAAACCTTGGATGTTTTTGTGAACTGAATGAGTTTTAGACCGGAGATCAATTGATGGGTCAACCTGCCGCGCGCATTGGCGATCAGACGCTTCAGGCTGTACCACACTGCCATGCCCCGATTCATCCTCCGGCTCCTGTTCCAACTCCAGTGCCGCATCCAGGTCTTCCGCTTGCAATAATCACGGGTGCTCCGACCGTTCTTATTTCCAATCAACCGGCAGCTCGTATTAGTGATACAACCACACCGTGCCTTTTACCTGGCTGTGTACCAGGAGGACCAGGTATGGTTAGTCAGGGATCTCCGACTGTACTCATTGCAAATATGCCCGCAGCACGAGTAGGTGATATGACAACACATGCAGCCTGTGTTGCCCCTATCCCAAGCCCAACTGGCACGATCATGCCACCAGGTGCTCCCACCGTATTGATTAGCTGATTACGGTCTCTAAGCACAATGCAACTTTCACACTTTGATCTTCTGAAACCGGTATGTCCTGTTTGTCGTGTACAGGGGCGGGAACCGAATCACTTGGTGCTGAATGTCCTCGTTGAAAAAAGTCCAAACAGTATTGTCGAGGGTATTCTCTGCTGTCCCGACGTGGCCTGCCGCCACGAATTTCCAATTCTTGATGGCATACCTATCATCGTTCCGCAGCTACGGTCTCTCATATCCGGATGGATTGACAGAATTCGTGCTCGTGACAGTTTTTCTGAAGACCTTGAAAGCCTTTTAGGAGACTGCTGTGGATCAGGTTCCGGGTATGATGATGAACGGCAGAGACGATCATCGTACACATGGGATCATTGGGGAGAATTCAATCCAGCTGCGATCTCCGCTTCTGAGCAGGGAGGTAAACCAGGAGCTATCGCCCGCCTCTTAGAAACTGGTTTGAAGTTATTTTCACATGACTTCGGTGACAAGAATAGTCCGGTTCTCGATATGGGGTGTGCAGTAGGGCGGACAACTTACGAGTTAGCCAATGAACTTCAAAAACCGGTTCTGGGTATTGATCTTGATCTCTCACTGTTAAGGAGAGCCCAGCAGATCCGTGCCACTGACAGAGTTGAATATCCACTCCGAAGAGCAGGACTTGCGTATGACCGACATTCATTTGCAATCACAGAACACTATTCAGATAGCATAAAAAATAATATTGATTTTTGGTGTTGTGATGCCACGGCCCTCCCTTTTAATGACAATCTGTTTTCCTTTACATCAAGCCTCAATATTCTTGATTGCGTGCATTCACCGCTAACTATGCTTCAGGAGATTGAACGAACTCTCATTCTAGGAGGCAGATGTCTTCTCGCCAGCCCTTACGACTGGTCAACATCTGCCACACCAACCGAAGCGTGGCTTGGAGGACACTCTCAACGAAGTGAAACAGCAGGGTCTCCTGCAACAATCATTCGTCAATCATTAACTGCCGGAAAACATCCATCTTCTCTGAGAAGCATGAACATTATTGCTGCCAAGGAAAATGTACCTTGGCAGGTTCGTCTTCATGAACGTGCTACGATGCGCTATGCGTGCGACATGCTTGCAGTTGAAAAACAAACAATATAGCGTGATTTATAAAACCTGGCTTGAGTCCACGTCATCATCGGATATGAATCTAGCTTCTCAAAATCCTATGATAGGACTCGGCTATGTCTACAAGCCGTTGTTCCAGTGTCGATCCACGTTTTAGTCGGTCAGGGATAGCAGACTGGCAGCCAAAGTTTCCTGCAAGTGACTGAACTTGCGTTCGATATCGAGAGCTCATATTTCCGCTAAGTAGCATAATGATTGAAAAGAGGCAGTTTGCATCCGGATTGCCTGTCCTAAAAAAATCAGCAAAAAAACGGGAAACTGTTTTCGACTCAATACTTTTTCTTCGGAAAAAACCTTCTTTCTCCCGTTCGTATCGATCGATGATTCGTTTCACCTCACGAACGAATGCTTCTCCAACTTCACTCACCCTCTCTCGAAACCACATGGCATCCGGTTCCGCGGCTCGTCCAGGATTTGGAGTCTGGAGCCGCATAAAGTGACCCGCAGTTTGGATATCATTTCCACCAGCTGTTTTATATTCGACAACCACATCACTGATATCAACGCCTTGGACCTGTAATGATTCGAGGACGATTTGTAATTGCGCTGGGGGTGGTCGGTAATGTCCACTCCAGTTATTGATGTAAACCAGCTTGCCATTCTTTGTTGTTATACATCCTGTGCAGAGAACATCTTCACCTGATACATAACTTGAATGGTAAAAACTAAATGCAGCATTATCCCGACTTCGAATAGAATGGCCGCCGTGAATAAAAAGATCTCGATTCAGGGTCATTGCAAATCCAGCAACACCTATAGAGGACCCAAATCTTCCGGTAGCAGTATTGAAATTGTTATGTTCATCACCCTGATGTGCTGTATTCCCTGCACTTTTGAGCATCTGAGTGGTATCTAATAATTCAAGTCCAACACCTGTTGATTCAACAAAAATATTTCCTGATTGAATACTCGCTCGATAGTGCACAGCCTGTTCGTCTGAAAGATAGAGCAATCGGCCAGATACATTTGTGTCAACTCTTGCTCCATGCTCACCCATACTAATGAGTTGTGATTTTGCATATCGATCAATGTCGTCAATTCCATAGTACGTTTGACAATGACGACTCACCCCATAAGCAAGTTCGCTACAGGCTGCTGCATATACTTCATCACCCCAAACGGCACTCTCATCACTCTGTAAAACATCCGATGCACTGGCAAGACCACTACCAGCGGACATCTGATTAATTGCTCGTCTTTCCTTGAGAACTCCATGGCATTGCCGACTCGCGAGACCATATATTTCGAGAAGAATTCTTTTTTGGACAGCCTGACTGACTATATCACCCCCTGGCAACCCTGCTTGTCTGCAATACTCCGCATAGCGTTCGAGCGCGACACCCAAAAGATTCGTCTCAACAGATGTCTTCATTTTGGGCAGGCGGGCGACAAAGCCATTCCATTCAGCTGTACTGGGCAATCTATTGGTGAACTTTCTGGCTTCCGCAAGGAGGTGCTTCGGAGATGCTTTCGCGCTCCTCACTGGCCTCTTAATTGATCTCGACGCACCTGAAAATGATTGTGATCGTAAGCGTGGCATCTATTACCTCATCTCTATACCTATTACGAATCAACTCTTGTTCTGTTCAAAATCTCTGCATCATGGGTTAATGGAAGAGGATTATCGGTACAAAAACATATTCAATCTAAGATACTCTTCATTGGTGAAACTTAAGGATGATTTGCCGAACGTTAACATCGCATTCAAACGTTCACCTTTCGGTGACGCCGCCAAGTAACCTCCAACCTGTAAAATATTTCTTCTATGTGAATACGCCGAGCACATGCCCCTCTCTGATCTTTCTCTGGAAAATCGTGATACTCGCCAATCAGACGGTCAATTACAGTGTTTTGTTCACGTCGACTTGCCAAACGTGAAACTCAAACATGTGTGCCAACATGTCCAGAGGATGAAAAAGAAGCAATGATCAATTCATTTTTTTATCACGTTGTATTGTCATCCCAAGTATTTCCACCCGAGGCAATCTCAAAGCCCAACTGCAGTAGCTTTTCAAGTCGAACTGGTGATTCAGCAGGTTGTCGCCTTTCGGCAGCAAGTCGAATAGCACCTACGACAGCAAGTCCCGCAAGGTGCGGCAAAGGTGGTAAAGGATCGAGATGAGGCGGTGCCATAGAATTACCAGCCAAGAACGCAGCCAATGCTGCACAACCTGACGGACACGCAAGACCTACTTCTGCTGATAACTCCTGTGCGTTATATGCCTTTGCTTGTTCAGAATCTTTCACCCAGGCTTCAGCTCCAAGAAGAGCTGGAAGTTCCTTTTCCGTTGGACCTCCACCAACTTCATCTCTGGCGGCACAACATGCCCACCAGACAGCTGCCCGTCGTGTCAGGGCTTGTGCCAGAACGCTGCACGCATCAACTAATAAACCTGACTCAATTAATAAGCGGGCACTCTCCAGAATATTTCCTCCTGGGAGTTCATCTTCCGCAGTGCCTAGAAAAGAAATAGCCGGCTCTTCGAGATCTACTTTCGACAATCGACTGCGAGCTGCCTCTTTTGTTGGAAAGTATTCTAGTGTTGCTGACTCCATGCCTATGCTCCATCAACCGTGTATGACGTTAGCCTATCATTGTGATTGCACCTTGAGCCTGTAACTGAGCAGTTCCCTTAATCTGAGTCTGCAAGCCTTCAATGCTAGCCGATGTTTGCCCTTTAACGCTCACAGTCATGCCATTTATTGTGATACCTGATGTACTAATCTGAATTGAGTTACTCCCAACTTTCAGAGCAATCGATTCCATTCCTTGAATTGTCCAAGAATTAGCTTTCATCGTACCACTTCCGCTATTAACACTCACAGCATGATCACCTGATTTCACCGTCAGTGTGTGCCCATCTCCAACTTCCACAGCCTGGCTTCCACCCACAGTAATCGACTGCTTTCCTTGTGACACCTCATAGGTTGCGTCACCTTTTTCAACTGTATACGTCTCATCCCCTGTTGAGACCGTCGTTTGATTGTCTTTGTAGACCGTCAAAGAGCGACTGCCTTCATCGCAGCCATCAGATCCTATCTCTTCAGTGTGATTGTTATAGACCTTGATAGACCTATCACCCTTATCCTTGGTTTCAAATCCAACCTCTAGCGCATCATCATTTTCGACAACCCGAGCAAAATCTTTCTGCGCATGAAAGGTTACAAGTTCAGAATCTTTTGTATCATCAAAAATAAGTTGATTTGCCTGATCTTCTTCCCCCTCCTTCGTGCTTCTTGATTGATAACCACTCTGGGCAGCACTATCTGGGAGAGGAAACGGCGGCTTGTTTGTTCCGTTGTACACAACACCAGTCACAAGCGGACGATTTGGATCGTCATCAAGGTGCGAGACAACCACCTCCATGCCAATTCGAGGCAGGAACTGTGAACCAAATTGAGGACCTGCTAATGACTGTGCGACGCGTATCCAGCATGATGACTTCTCATTTTTTTCACCATAACGATCCCAGTAGAACTGAACCTTGATGCGCCCCAATTCATCGGTATAGATCTCCTCCCCCGAGGGCCCTACAACCAAGGCTGTCTGGACCGTACCGGCAGGCCATGCTGTTTGCTGAGAGAGTCTCCATACGGTATCCGCGGGAATACACTCAAAGGTATTCCCATATTCAAACACCTCTGCAACATCTTGTGTTGTCTCATATGCCCCACGATTGCTGGCTTTATGGAGAACTTTTGTGAGCAGGTATTTCTTTCCTTTTTCAGAGGCGTTGGGGTGGGTTCCTATTTTGAATGTATAGCCAGGAGAAAAGGTGCGACATGCACTTGAACCACTGGCAACATCCGATCCTACCTCAGCTGCCTCAATGCGATACTTACCAAGTGAGTCTCCATTTGATTTCTCAAGATAATTACCTGGATAGCCAAATAACTCAGCTTTAGATGATCCAGAAAATGTCGACTTCCCATTACTCGTTACCAGCAAATCTGTATCAGGATCCTCATAGTTGTAATTAGTTGTTGCGAATTTCCCGGGACGAAAAACATGATCGTGCTGCCACTCATTCAGTTGCCCAGGTTCGTCCACCGACGGAAAATCCTGCACTGCGTTAACCGTGGCATCCTTACAGTCAGAAAATGCTGAATTCGAATCTGAAATCACCATGGTGAGACTGTTTTCAGCATGTTCAAAGAAATAACTCATGCCCTCAAATTCCATGAGCCTGCTTACAAATGCAAAGTCTGTTTCCTGATACTGCACACAATATTCCCATGGCGAGTGGGTCTCAGATAGTTTTTTAGAAACCTGAATATCCGAGAAGTCTCCGAGAACCGAAGAAATGATATCTGGAAGACTTTGCTCCTGAAATATTTTGCAATCACTGGTGAGGGTGGTAAACCAAAGTGCAGGAACAACTTCAAGATGCCAGCGAGTCAGAACATCATCACGGCCAGCCCAGCAGAACTTACTGACATACCCCGTAAACCATCTCGGCGTGCCATCACCACGATCGACACGAAAACTCACCTGCTTACCCACAATGCTGGATGCATCAAGCTGCTCATCAACACTTAAGCACGTCAAGTCAAAATGAAAGAGTCGACCTAACTTTTCTTCTCCGACGAATGATTCGAGAAGCAACTTATCTTTCCCAAGAGGCGTCTCAATCGCGAGCGGTTCGTCATCCTGGCTGTAATTTGCCATTGATTACCTCATAACATCAAGACTTGGAACCAACCGTGTATGAGTCAGTAACTTTCCCTTGGCTTTTCCCAGACTTATCAAACTTTACGTATGTCCATGTCACCTTGTTATAGGAAAGGCTCACTCTTTCACACACATACAATTGTTCAGAGCCAACCATATCCTGAAGGTCATACCCCACAATGATTACATTTTCGAACTCATATGAAAGATATACTTGCGACGTTCCATTCTCAGTTGTACAGAGATTCACTTGCACCTTTGGAAGCAACTGCCCTGTCGCACATGCCTTTTGAATCTTTACGCTTGCACTGTCCACATCCTTCACAACGATCGCATCACCCAGGCCAGTGGATCCAACGGCACGCTCACGCTGCTGATACCCTCCGGTCGTACGAACTATTGGCGCACAAAACCTGTGCAGGATGCTCCAACCCTCATGCTTGGAGTCGGTTGCCTCTCCCTCAATGTCACCAAGTTTCACATACCCCTGCTGAACATTTGTTGTTTGCTGCATATCATTTTTGATGGGCGTTTCATTTCTGAAGGCCATGATTCTTATCCTTTCGCAGGCATTTCGCCTCTGCCGCCTTGGAGCATTATCCAAGGCGGCGAGCACGAACTACCAACTAGAACCAAGCAAGGAAGCACTGACTAGGCTTTGTTTGCACCCATTTCGTAGGCGGCTTCAACATTACCCTTCTTCGTACCCTTCTTGTTGTCAAACTCTGTATAGGTGTAGGTAATCTTCGTAAAGTTACAACTTACCTGTTCACTCGGCAGAGGTTCACCAGATGCATTCCCATGCACAGAGTATCCAGTGAAAACAACGTTTTCAAGTTTCCACTTCAGATATGTATCCGTCTTGCCGCCTGTGGTTGTTGTGAATTCAACAAGTACTTCTTTGTTAAACTTACCGAGGGTGGTTGCCTCCATTAGTTTTGGTGAAGATTTGTCAAGTTGTCGAACAAATGTGATATCGCCAAGAGAGGTCTCCCCCTTTGTTCGCTGCTGATCAACTGCGCCACTTGGAATTGAACGAAAAACAGGCAGGGAAGCAGAGTCACAAATGATCCACTTATTGTGATTGGAGTCAGTTGCCTCGCCTTCAATGCCATCACATTTCACATACAGTGCCATTTTCTATACCTTTCTCTAGTGAGCCGAACTAACTGGCCTCGCGACAGAACACCGTGTTCGTTGCGATCTTGCCAACACGATCGACTCACCGGGCATTCGTGCTGACAATAATGTTTTCGGGTAAAAAATGATTTTGTTGCTTCCATCTAAAAGATTTTTTGAATTCAAGGAAACTCATCAAAAAAACGTATTTTTGAGACCCTAATTGATACGGTAAATAAATTTCCCCTCTTCTTTATCCCAGTCTACTACGACTGATTCGACTGGATTGCCATCAGCCATTCTTGCCAGCAACTCGGTAGATAGTTCTGGCAGCATCGTTCCAGACAAGACTCGATCAATGATGCGAGCTCCACTATCCACTTCATTACATCGCTCAACAACGGCACTCACAACCGCATCCGTCCAATCAAATGATGCTTTGTACGCATCCGTAAGACGCCGACCAATGGACCCCAATTTCAACTTGCAAATACCACTCAGAACATCATCCGCAAGGGGATAATAGGATATGACATTCAGCCGACCAAGAAATGCCGGTTTAAAGTGCTTAAGAAGGTCGTCATGAAGAGCGTCAGCCAAGGCATCAGGGTCAGGCCGTGTCTCTGGATCTGCACATAACTTCATGATGGTATCCGTTCCGGCATTGGTAGTCATGATGATGACGGAATTTTTAAAGTCGATGTCTCTCCCTTCACCATCTTTCATACTCCCTTTATCAAAGACCTGATAAAAAATATCCTGAACACCGGCATGAGCTTTTTCCATTTCATCAAGAAGGATCACTCCATAAGGCCTTCGACGAACTGCTTCTGTGAGCACGCCCCCTTCCCCATATCCGACATAGCCAGGAGGTGAGCCCATCAAGAGAGACACCTTATGCTCTTCCTTAAACTCACTCATGTTGATCGTTGTCATGTTCGCCTCATCACCAAACAATAATTCGGCGAGTGCTAATGCCGTCTCTGTTTTCCCCACACCACTGGTCCCAGCAAGCATGAAGACACCCGTCGGGCGTTTAGGATCCGTCAAACCCGCGCGAGCAGTTCGAATGCGTTCTGCAATAATCTCCAAGGCATGAGCCTGACCAACGACCCTTTCCTCCAACTTTTGCTTGAGTTGTAGTACCCCTTGAATTTCATCCGACACCATTCTTCCAACCGGTATCCCAGTCCAACCAGCTATCACTTCGGCGACCGTTTGACCATCCACACATGGACTGACAAGCGGATAATCTCCTTGTAAAGCACGCAACTGCTGCTCCAAAGCCACTATCTTATTGCGCTGCTCACCATTACTCGCTTCGGGATCTGAAGGCCCTTCGGCCTCCTCCTTATCAGATTCTGCCAAGAGTGCCGATCTCTCTTGCTTGATTGAATCTACAAGATGAACTTCTTCACTTAATCGCTTCTCAAGCCCTGAGAGCTCCGTTTCCATCTCAGCTTTTTTGAGCCGCAACTCTCCAAGCGTTTCGTCATGCTCAACTCCCGTAAGCTTTTCACGCTCAAGGATTTCAACTTCCACATTGATTGCGTCAATCGAACGCCTGAGGTCTTCTATGGCCGGAGGTGTTGCTCCTTGCCCTATCGCAACCTTTGCACATGCCGTGTCCAAAAGACTCACACCCTTGTCAGGCAATTGTCGGCTCGGAATAAACCTTCGAGACAATTTTACGGCCTCTGTCACAGCCTCATCAAGCACTGTCACTCGATGATGTTTTTCAAGAGTTGAAACCATGCCTCGCAACATCCGGCAGGCCATACCGTCTGTTGGCTCTTCCACTTTTACGACCTGAAATCGACGCGCAAGAGCTGCATCTTTTTCAAAATATTTTTTGTATTCAGCCCATGTTGTTGCAGCAACTGTTCTCAATTCACCCCTAGCCAACGCCGGCTTGAGTAAGTTCGCTGCATCCCCCTGCCCTGCCTGTCCTCCAGCTCCAATCATGGTGTGTGCTTCATCAATAAAAAGAATGATTGGCACAGGAGATTTCTTCACCTCATCAATGACACCTTTGAGGCGATTCTCAAACTCACCCTTTACACCTGCTCCAGCCTGCAACAATCCAAGATCAAGCGTCCTGAGCTGAACATTTTTCAACGGCTCAGGAACATCACCGCCAGCAATCCGCTGCGCAAACCCTTCGACCACTGCTGTTTTTCCAACGCCAGCTTCACCAGTCAGGATTGGGTTGTTCTGACGCCGACGTGTCAGAATATCAATAATTTGCCGAACCTCTGCCTCACGACCCAAGACCGGATCGATCTTGCCCGCTTTTGCACGTGCTGTGAGATCTATTGTGAACTGATCCAGACTCGGAGTTTTTGTTGGACCTTTTTGTGTCTCGCCTGTTCCCTCGGAGCCTTCTGCATTATCACCGGAAGCCATTCCACCAGGCATGTAATCAGACTCAGTCGATCTGGAAAACACCCGAGAAGCTTCACGAGCAAGCACTTCTGGCGCGATACGTCTAAATTCATCTGACGCTGCCACGGCTCTGCGAGATAACGACTCATTCGATAGCAATGCTAGCAGTAGCCATGAGCCCCGTATTGCCACTTCACCATGATCGACACTTGCAAGAAGCCATGCTTCCTTGATGAGATCTGTAACCTCTGGTGAAATCATGGGGGGGCGAGAATTGCCTGTCTTAAATCGATCAATGACCTTTGTTAAGTCTGCGAGAACTCGAGCCTGATCAATTTCAAAATGCTTGAGAAGCAAACAGATATCATTGCCTGGTTGCTCAAGAAGTTTCACAATCCAGTGCTCTATCTCAACGTTATAGTTCGTTCGAGATAGACAGAGGCCAGCCGCCCCTTCAAGTGACCTCTGACATACTGAGTTGAGTTTACTGATCAGACCCTTCAACTCCAGACCAGCCATATTTTCCACTCCCAAAATAATGACGTTCGAATACTCGGCGTACATCGCCACAAATTAGTGTTCAGAACCCAAGAACTCTAATCAGAAGCGCGAGAAAAAAATTCAATTCAATGAAAGATACTGTTTTTCTCGAGTCATATCTATCCACCACCTTCTGGCGGCGTATTTACTCAAAACATATGGTCACACGACAAATCTGCGGTCACTCAAAATCGATGAAATCTAGGTTCCGATCTCGAAAGATGCATCTGCTCGATCCATGCTCGTGGTCTTTGTTGTAGGCAACCACATTGACCACCCAAGGCGTGGTTCAAGATATTTTTTTGCATTTGTCATTGCGAGTCGACAGGGTGGCACCTCGTTCCCAGACAGGATGAGACGAAGACGAATTGAGTGCTGCAAACCCACTGTAAATCTCAAGAGACTTCCCAATGCGCGAGAACGCTGCTGTCCTGGAAGAAGTGTTCGGAAGTCATTCGCAGAAAGTGGGCCTGCACGCACTTCAAATGTTGAAGCCACATCCCAGACCCGACTCCCAGCAATAGCATCTACACCCAACTGAGCATGCTGCCCATTCCACTGATTCGCATTTGCTAATCTAGTTCTGTCTGGCGGCTCAAGTTCTAACCAACGACCTATAAATGGCTCAATTTCTAAGGGAAGTTGAAAAACATCGCGAGCAATCCTTTGGACGGATTCCACTGGTCGCGTCTGACCGATGAGACTAGAGCAATGGTAAAACAGGGCATCATCCGGCACATCGAGTCTATCGGAGAGGCCAGCTGTTCCAAGACCAACAAGTGCTGCAATGGTATGCGTCAAAGCATCACTCTCTTTGCCAGAAACAACTCTATGCGATTGACGCCGTGGCTTGCTTCGTCCTCCCTCATACTCAATTGCAGGTCTATATTTGGCCCACGATTTATAGAGGAGTTTTGTGAAATGATTTACAAAGATATCAACAAACCTATGGAGCGTACGATCTCTAAACTTTCGAAAACGCTCAATTATGAGATCGGTGTAATGCCTTGGTAGCTTTCCATTGGGACCAATCAGCCCAAAGTGCGATATATCAACATCTATCGCAGAGGAATTTTCGTCGCCGTGCTTATGCTCTTTCCTTTCATCTTCAACTCCACCCTGATGAACTTTTACATCAGTGATCGCACCAAAAGGAAAACCTGCACTAATTGTTGAACGAAATTGAATGGGATCATTCATTCGATCATCGTTCAATGACGATGCGCCGTGTGTTGGATGCACATTTGGACGAGTGGCTTGATCTAATTCTTGCCTCAGAATCCGGACCGCCTGAAAAAAATCAAAACATGCCGGATTGTCAATAATTCTCCCTACGATCTCACTGTCGGTGACACTTGGTTCTTCAGCTGTG
>JBDOMS010000011.1:0-2991 GCA_039831735.1 Pirellulales bacterium | reverse complement strand
TTCCGTGAAGGTCGGGGTCTGTTCGCGTCGCTTGTGGTACTGTCAAAAAAAGGTAGTGTATCCTTCTTCCCAAAAGGAGTCGTGAGAGTCCATGAAGAGTCGATTTAGTCTGGCTGTCGTGTGGTTTGTGTTAGTGGCAGTGGCCGTCATTGGACGCCTTTGGCAGCCCACATGGCAGGGACAACCGCTCTGGAATGTTACTCCTATGGCCGGGGTTGCTCTGGCTGCTGGTGCCGTGTTTCCCAATGCAGTAGTAGCAGCATCCGTACCACTCGTCGCACTGGGTGTCAGTAACCTTGTTTTACCCGCTTACGGCAGTTTCTCGATGGGTCTCATTGTCTTTGCCGCAATGACATGGCCAGTATTTCTCGGAAAAATTGCTCGTTCGGGCAAATGGCTACCCATTCTTGGCGGTGCTTTGGCCACATCTCTCGTATTTTTTGTGACAACAAATTTTGCCTGCTGGGCACTTACCTCCATGTATCCGCAGTCATTTGAGGGTCTTATTGCTTGTTTTAGTGCAGCTCTCCCCTTTTACCGCTTGATGCCGGTGGGCGACCTTGTATGGACAACAGCAATTTTTACAGGGCTGAAGCTCTGTGGTTTGGTACCGTCAGGAATGTGCGTGATTGCACAATCAAGTCAAAGAGACTTGACGGGCCAGAAAACCACCTGACAATTCACTGTTCAGGAGGTCGGGTGTTCGGCCTCACAAATACCGCGGGAGTGGCGGAATTGGCAGACGCGCCAGGTTGAGGGCCTGGTGGTAGTAAATACCGTGCAGGTTCAAGTCCTGTTTCCCGCATTTCACTAACAACATGTTGCTATGTCAGACGGCACCGAGCCAGAAGTGAACGAGCCAGACGCAACAGTTCCTAAGCGACGCATTCCTATAGGAACTCAGAGAGATGGCGTACGCCCGCCTTCTCTTTCTCCAAAGGTGGAATATGTCACCCCTTCAGTCAAGGAATCGACGGCTGCAACGAACAAAGAGTCTGGCGAGAAACCTCAACCAAAAGTGAGCGAAACGACATCGTCTGATCATCCGACAGGACAGGAAAGTCAACGGAAGCCAAAGAGGCGAAAAAGTAATAGAGAAAAAAAGGAAAGAAGTTCCCTTTTTAGTCATGCCGTCATTCCAAAAAAACAAATAGATGTCCCTCACTTGCGCGCTAGTCTTGATGAAGATTTGGAGGCTGACTTTGAGGCTGCGCTTGATGGCGTTGCTGTTGATGATTTGCTGGAAAGTTCATTTCCTCACACCACAGTCAAACCATTCGAACCTGGCCAACGAGTCTCCGGAACTGTTCTTTCAGTTGGTCACGACACAGTGTTTATCGATCTTGGTAATCAACGACAGGGTGCGATGAAGCTGATTGGCTTTGTTGAAGATGGTGAAGAACTCCCAGTTGTTGGTCAGACTATTGAGGTCGGCATAGGCTCACAAAGCAAAGAAGATGGACTGTACGAAGTAGCTCCAGCGAATCGAGCTGTTGCAGTCGAAGATTGGTCCCAACTGGAAGTGGGCATGATTGTTGAGTGTCGCGTCAGCGGGACTAATAAGGGTGGCTTGGAATGTGATGTTGGTGGTCTTCAAGGATTTATGCCAGCGGGGGCAGTTAGCCAGTGGAGGGTCGAAAACCTTGAGGAAATGATAGGCCAGACCCTTGAAAGTCTCGTTACGGAATTGGTTCCTTCAGCCCGACGGCTCGTTCTGTCAAGGCGAGCAGTCCTAGAACGACAGGCCGCGGATGCCCGTACAAAAATGCTGGAAACACTTCAATCTGGTGATCAGTTTGATGGCATTGTTCGAAACATTCGAGATTTTGGAGTCTTCGTTGATATTGGAAATGGTGTTGAAGGACTTATTCACGTCAGCCAACTCTCGTGGGATCGCATTGACAAGCCATCTGACCTTATGCAAGTTGGGCAGAAAGTGAGAGTTGTTGTCAAAAAAGTCGATAAACAGACGGGTAAAATAGGGCTCTCATCTCGTGACCTGATTGAAAACCCATGGACAAAGGCCACACAAAAATATCACTCAGGCGCTCACGTCAAAGGTACAGTCAGCAGAATTGCAGACTTTGGTGCCTTTGTCAGACTCGAAGCCGGTATTGAAGGGCTTGTTCATGTATCAGAACTTGCCACTCGACGAATACGAAGTGTCTCTGATGTCGTCAAAGAAGGCGAAATCGTTGAGTGCCGAGTGCTCTCGGTTGACGCAGATGAACAACGAATTTCACTCTCGATTAAAGCACTTCAGACCAAAACATCAGAGTCTGAAGACACCTCGGAAACTGAACAACGGATTGAAAAAACGCCTCCGGTCAAGACAAAAAGAAATACCCCGCTCAAAGGTGGCCTTGGAGGCAGCTCGGATGGTGACCGCTTTGGACTGAAGTGGTAAGGGCTTCAATTCAAAATCACTGTTGTCCAATTGGAACCACAATAACATCAAAGCGATGCCAGTCTCCTGCCATTTGCTTAATAATTGCAGGCCTTTCTAGCATGTGCAAGTTGTGTGATGACAAAAATGCACGTAGTTCCGCAATACTCTCACGACTTTTACCACGTGCTGCCGGCTGTATAAAAAGCTGTCTCCCGAGTGTGACATCTATCGGAGGATAAAGAAACTGAAAGTGTCGTGGGTCTGACAGTGGGAGAACCCTCACGTGAGGTCCAAGAGTGTGTGCTACTTTTGCCCCTGTTACCCAATTGCCAACAACTGCTGTAGTTGGAAACTGCATTCTTCTCCACAGGGCAGACAACTCAGACCACTCCTGAAATTGCCAATTCACATCCGCACTAGTGAATGCTGGAAACAATCTCGGAATAAAGGCATATCGTGACTGGAGGCTAAATCCGAAAAACAAGACAACCACAGTGACTGCCGTGACTCGCCACGTCATGCAGATGAAGTACCCGAATCTTGGCAACATCTTCTCTGTCCAAGCTCCAACGAGGGGAAAACCAAATAAAAAACCACTCATT
>JBDOMS010000568.1:0-3000 GCA_039831735.1 Pirellulales bacterium | reverse complement strand
CAACGGAAACAAAGCCAGTTCCAGCCCCTGGACGAACAGAGCGAGGCCAATAACCACGCAGATCAGTCCGACAATGATGCCGTCGAGGTCGGGGAGGGGTTGCCGCAACACCACCACCTGGAAGAATCCCTTCTTCAACCGCAGCACGTGTGGCATGCAATGCATCTTCAACGCGAGCCTTCTTCTCTTTCATTTCACTTTCTGTTGCAGCACCAACGTTGATCTTGGCAACACCACCAGCCAACTTTGCCAATCGCTCTTCAAGCTTTTCACGATCATAGTCACTGGAAGAGTTTTCGATTTCACGACGGATCTGCTCAATACGAGCTTTGATGTCCGCATTCTTGCCAGCACCTTCGATGATTGTGGTGTTGTCTTTATCGATGATCACCTTCTTGGCCTGACCAAGCTCGGCCAAACCAATACTGTCAAGTTTCATGCCGAGGTTTTCAAAAATACCGGTTGCACCCGTCAGAATTGCGATGTCCTCAAGCATGGCCTTACGACGATCGCCATAGCCTGGTGCTTTGACAGCTGCCACCTTGAATGTGCCTCGAAGACGATTAATCACGAGCGTTGCCAAGGCTTCGCCGTCCACTTCTTCGCATACAATCAATAATGGCTTGCTGGCATTCACGACGGCTTCCAGCAATGGAACGATATCCTTCACTGTTGAGATCTTCTTCTCAAAAACAAGGATATAGCAGTCTTCGAGCACACACTGCATCTGCTGTGGGTCTGTCACGAAATACGGTGACAGATACCCACGGTCAAACTGCATGCCTTCGACAAATTCGATCTCTGTCTTCAGGCTTTTACCTTCGTCAACAGTAATCACACCATCTTTACCAACCTTATCCATGGCTTCCGCCAGAAGATCACCGATTTCCTTATCGTTATTGGCAGCAATTGCTGCAACCTGGGCCATTTCCTTTTTGCCCTTCACGGGAATTGACATGTCTCGCAGCTTGCCAGTTATGTCTTCAACAGCTTTTTCAATGCCTGATTTCATCTGAACAGGGTTGACCCCAGAGACAACTGCCTTGAGTCCTTCATTGAAGACCGCCTCAGCGAGTACCGTTGCCGTGGTTGTTCCATCGCCAGCCACATCACTTGTTTTGCTGGCTACTTCACGCACCATGCGGGCACCCATGTTTTCATAGACGTCTTCCAGATCGATTTCTTTTGCAACAGTCACACCATCTTTGGTGACCGTTGGTGAACCAAAGCTTTTCTGAAGGATTACATTTCGGCCCTTTGGACCGAGGGTCACCTTGACCGCACGGGCAAGCTTCGAGACACCTCGACGCATCGATTCTCGAGCTTCCTGATCAAATGCCATCATTTTGGCCATAGTTCAAAGTCTCCTAACAAAAAGGTATGAGTTGTGGTTATGAGTCTGTAAAAAATTGTTTTGAAAAAGATCAGCCGAGGATTGCCAGAATGTCATCTTCCCGCATCAACAGGAGCTCTTCATCACCCACCTGGAAAGGTTCACCGGCGTAACTGGTGAAAACCACTCGGTCACCGGGTTTCACTTGGAGTGCATGACGATTTCCTTTTTCGTCCATCTTGCCTTCGCCTACTGTCACAATCGTGCCACGTGCAGGCTTATCTTGGGCCGAGTCGGGCAGCACAATCCCTCCGGCAGTCTTCTGCTCACTTATTTCACGTTCTACGACCACACGGTCGCCGAGGGGAATCAATGTGGCCTTTTTCTTCGCTGACATCGGAGCCTTTCTCCTGGCGGGGTTGACGAAATTGAAAGAAATCGGGTAATCCGTACATCGCTGCCGAAACACGCTTCAGCAGAACGGATTTCAATAGGAATGCAACTGGCGCGCCAGAGAAGCCCGCAGACGACAATTCCTGTCCACAAAATGAGAACACAGGCCTCATTTGGCCATTTTTTCACGATAATGGCAGTGGCCTTTTTGTTCAGAAATGCTGCCAAACTGGCAGATTTTGACGCCCCTGCTTCTTCCGCGTGCCAAGTGGTACCATGCTCGCCGCAAGGAGTTCATTCTATTATGTCTACTAATCGTCGAATCAATGTGTCATCTCAAGGACCGGTCACGGTTGCACAAATCGTTGATAAAAAAATCCTTGATGAGTCTGCTATTCAGGAAATGGGTTCTGAGATCCTCAACTTGATTGAGCATGATGGACGTCGATCATTAGCCCTCGACTTCTCTCACGTGGAATATCTTTCCAGCGCCGCCCTTGGAAAACTGATCACGCTCGATCGGAAAATGAAGGGACATAAGGGACGCATGACGCTTTGTAGCATTCGCCCTGAGATCCTTGAGGTTTTTCAGATCACAAAACTCACAAAAGTGTTTGATATCCGCAAAGACGTCGCTGACGCCGTCTCTTCCTTTGAAGGCTAGGCAATCGACGGAGCGGATCACCATGGACATACCAAACAAAAGTTGGAAGAAAGAGCTTCGTCTCCCGAGTGAGCGGGGAACAAGCAAACACATCATGGATGAACTGCTGGCACAGCTTGAGGCATATGGCTGGCCACAGTCGGATGTGTTTGCAATTCATCTTGCGGCGGAAGAGGCCATCACCAATGCTGCGGTGCACGGCAATAAACTGGATGACTCAAAAACGGTTCACGTGGTCTGTCACGTCACACCTGACTTTGTTCAGATTGAAGTCGCTGATGAGGGATCTGGATTTGATCCCGACACAGTGCCTGATTGCACCTGCGACAACCGCCTCGATGCTCCAAATGGACGAGGGGTCAAGCTCATGAAATCATTCATGACGCATCTGGAATACAATGCAAAGGGAAACCGTGTCCTAATGAAAAAACATCGGGATGCAGCCGTCCAATGACTCACCACAGGGCACGGATGTTTTTCCCAAGAGACATATCGATTTCCAGAGCAGAATTGGGTATTTTTATGTCCACATTCC
Source organism: Pirellulales bacterium (assembly GCA_039831735.1). GTDB lineage: Bacteria > Planctomycetota > Planctomycetia > Pirellulales > UBA1268 > CACORA01. The sequence continues at coordinate 75 of JBDOMS010000568.1, read as the reverse complement.
CCGATAGCTCAATGGTAGAGCGAGCGGCTGTTAACCGCTAGGTTGTAGGTTCGAGTCCTACTCGGGGAGCTTCCC
>JBDOMS010000417.1:0-3003 GCA_039831735.1 Pirellulales bacterium | reverse complement strand
AATCCTGAAATCTACTCTGCTGGGCTAACGATTGCTCTTGTCGCATCACTTCAGGCGTTACTCACAACTGATGCTGTCGATCGCCTCGATCGAAGGAAACGAACAACGCCTGCAAATCGTGAACTTATTGCCCAGGGCTTTGGCAATATTGTCGCTGGCTTTGCTGGAGGGCTACCCATGACATGTGAAATCGTGCGATCCAGTGTAAATATTGATGCCGGTGCCGAAACAAAACGAGCTGCCATTTTCCATGGGGTACTTCTTGTCACAGCAGTACTTGTTTTCCCTCAAGTTCTCAACATGATTCCCCTGTCATGCCTCGCAGCAATTCTCATTGCCACAGGGCTTCGACTCGCAAGCCCAAAAGTGATTGGTGAGATGTGGCAAGGAGGAAGATATCAGTTTGTTCCTTATGTTGTTACGACACTTGCAATCGTATTCACGGACCCACTGTATGGAATAATTATCGGCTTAATTGTAAGTACTACTTTCATTCTTTGGAGCAACCTCAAAAGACCCATGCGTGTCACTATCGAACACCACCTTGCTGGTGATGTAACTCGCATCGAATTAGCAAGCCAGGTAAGTTTCCTGAATCGATCGAACCTTCGAACGAAACTCGATGCAATGCCATCAGGACAACATGTTCTTATCGATGCATCTGGAGCTGTGTATATTGATCCAGACATATTAGATACTGTCCGAGAATATCGTGATGTGATTGGCCCCTCTCGTGGCCTCTACATAAGCACTCGCGGATTTCGAGGCCGATATAACATCCCTGATAATATTCGATATCTCGACTTTGTTTCCAAAGAATTACAGGAGTCACTCAGCCCACAACAAGTTCTCAAATATTTGCTTGATGGGAATGAACGCTTTCGAAACGGCAAGCGACTCAAAAGAGATCTTGGACGTGAAGTCTCTGTAACAGCAGAAAGCCAACATCCTGTAGCCGCTATTCTTCACTGCATTGACTCTCGGTCGCCAGCAGAAAGCCTTTTTGATGTCGGGCTTGGTGAGGTGTTCAGCATACGCGTTGCAGGAAATGTTGCGACTGATGCTGTTCTTGGGAGCCTTGAGTTTGCATGTGGAATCGCTGGGGCAAAGGTTCTCATTGTGCTTGGTCACACTCGCTGTGGTGCCGTTAGCGCTGCCATTGAAGCTGCCTGCCACCCACTCAGTGAAGTGGCCCCTGAATGCCCTCATCTTCAACCTCTTGTCAAGAGTATTACAAGAGTCGTGGACCCAACGACGTGCCACCGACTCTTGAAAGGAGATACAAAGAAACAGGTTGAGTCGAAGGATGCGGTCGCTCGCCGCAATGTTGAACAAACTGTTCGTGACATTCTCAGTCGCAGTCCAGCGTTAAGTGAACTCGTACAAGCGGAAAGGCTTGCCATTGTTGGAATGCTATATGACGTTAGGAATGGAGAAGTATCCTTGCTCAATTGTGCCACAAGCTAGAGACGGAAAAAAATGATAGCAAGTTATGCCACAAAGAAGTGAGTTGCTCGTGACATACACGCAGGCACGATACTCCTGTTCATTCTTACCGCAATCGGCTGCGACTCACACTCTCAGCCAAACCCTAGCACCATGATCACCGATGACAGTCAGCCGACACAGAACATGCTCATAGAGTCTCAGCACCCAGCTTCGCACCGTTTCGCAATCTTTGAAGACGATGGCACATCAGCGTGGCTGTATCTCACCGAACCTAACACCCAAAAACCGGTAGCTGATGCGTGGGTCTACAATCGCATCGCCGCCCCTCCGACCAAAGACATTCCGTCATATCGCGGTGGGCCGCCTCCTGCCGCGATCGGTTACGCCTCAGATACTGCCCTTCAAGAGTCTCCACATTTGCACCGATGGTCAATCAAATGGTCGGGTGATGGTCAATCGGTCGCACTCATGAAGGACAGCGCTCCCGTTGCGTTCATAATGAGTGATCCCAAGGCAAGTTACAGCCACGAGATCATCAAAGACGGGCCGTGGGGCAACGTTTGGTCTCAATCTGAATTTGATCGCGTATTCTGAATCGTGACATAACAAAGCAATGCGCCGGAGCCGCGAATCCGGGTGTATTCACATGGACAATCACTCGTCGCGGCCCGGTGATTGCAAACGATCACTGGCTATCCTGACTATTTTTCAGATGTTGCTTTATGCGTCTCCTGATAATGACTCCGCAATATTTTCAAAATGATTTAGTATGCTTGCGTGCACAGCCAAAACAGAAAGCACAATAGCATTGACTGCTGGCGCTATACCTTCATTTGCAATTGACTCTAGGTACTTTCTGCGCAACTGCCTGATCTGCGAATGGACACGCTCGTTGATTGCGGTAATACTCGCAATCGCATGCTCATCTCGTTGCTGTAGTGCTGTGTTGATTTGCACCAAAACTGACTGCGTGCCGTTAGACACATCACGCATTGCCTGCTCAAGATCAGTTGAGAAATCAAAATCTCTCTCCTGCAACCTTTGAATCAAGCGATTGAGCTTGTCGATACAATCACTGACTGACTCATATTCATGAGCAATTCGAAGTTGTCTACGGGCCTCATCTGCTACATCGTGAGGCAGAGCACTCGAAAAAAGATGGGTCAGAAATACAGCTATTTCTTCTTGAATCGAATCTAGAGTAATTTCGTGGCTCTTGAGCTGATCCGCACATTGATGCGTTGCTGGACGTTGGTTTTGCAAATCAGGCAGCAACCGAAGCATTTGTTCACAACTTGCTCCCATGCGCTCTAGTTCCTTCCTTGACTGTTCAACCGCTAACACTGGATTCTCCAACATCCGAATTTCTAATTCGGTAAGTCGAGGTTTTTCTTTGGGCTGCTTCAACGGCACCAAACGCTCTAACGCATGAACAAACACTGAAACAAATGGAATGAACAACAGAACATTCGCAATGTTGAATATGCTATGGGTAGCAGCAATGGCCGGTGTCGTTTCTGGAAATGTTACAACGCCATCAACAAGCACTTCTTT
>JBDOMS010000314.1:0-3018 GCA_039831735.1 Pirellulales bacterium | reverse complement strand
AAGTTCTATGTCATGGAACGGCCGAGGAAGTATTAAGTAACCCGGACGCTAAAAAGTATTATTTTGGCGAAAGCCCAGGCATTGAGGCTGCATGATAAAAGCCCTGTAGCGGAGCTTTTATCGTGCGGTTTTCAACTGGATGAAATACTATTCGTAGAATTGGTAACGAGAATACTTATTTTTGGTGTTGCCACCACAGAAGAGATTCAAAAAGGGCTGTTGCAAAGCAAATGCCGAGTGCAAGCACGTAGGCAAAGAACACTGCTTGAATGCGACCCATATTCAGCGTTGGGCCAGCAATGAGCCCTGCAAGGGGAGCGATGGCGAGGCAAGTGATGAAAAGAGAGAGATTTGATGAGTGAGACACTTCCTGCAAGGCTTTTGTTTTGGATATCATGGTGGGTGAAATCCTTAGGGTTGATAAGATTCTGCCTTGCCTCATTGAGGTATACGGATGAAGGTGAGAAAAGGTTCTGTTTGTAGTTGTTTATTCTCAAAAGCGAGAAAGATGAGGAATACATGCAGTCAAATGGTATGCGACACCTCTGTTATGCGATCCTTTTGCTAGTTGCAGGAACACCGTGTGTCACAACTGCGGCGGACCCTGAGTCCAAAAATACATGGTCACGTTGGAGGGGCTCGAAGGGAGCTGGCCAGGGAGGTGAAGCATCATTTCCCGTGGAGTGGAAAGAAAAAGATTGGAAATGGAAGACCGAATTACCAGGGGTCGGTCATGCATCCCCTGTTGTTTGGGGGAATCAAATTTACTCGGCGTCTGCCGATGAGTCTGCTCAGGTGAGATATTTGCTTTCTCACGACCTCAAGACCGGCACAGAATTATGGAGGTGTGAAATCCCCGGCCCGATCGAGAGGCACCATGTTCAAAATAGCTCGGCATCCGGTTCTGTTGCTGTCGATGAGAGTGGTATTTATTGGTTGTGGGGAACGAGAAACAATGTCCGGCTTGAGGCAGTGTCACATGAGGGCAAACGCCGATGGCATATCGACCTTGGGCCTTTTGCGGCACAACACGGATTTTGTAGCACCCCTTCAATTTGTGAAGACATTGTGATCGTACCACTCGAACAGGCTGGGCCTGGATGTGTCGTTGGTATTCATAAAACCACTGGTAAGGAGCAATGGAGGCTTCCTCGCGAAGGAGCAGAAAAAGCTGGTTATTCAACACCACTTGTGCTTGGGGAGCCAGAACATCAGAGAGTGATATGTACGAGTAATGTGTATGGAGTCTATGAGATTGATCCTCGAACAGGAGAAGTTCTTTGGGAGAACCGTTGTTTTCCAAGACGCACAGTTGCATCGCCAATCGAGGCAGCAGGACTGTTTATTGGAACAAGTGGTAACGGAGGAGGTAATAATCTTCTGGTTGCCATTCGGCCACCACAACGTCCTGGGCAGCAAGCTGAAATTGCTTACCAGATTGATACGAGTACAGCTCCTTATGTGCCAACACCACTGGAATCGGATGGTCGTTTATATTTATGGGGCGATCGTGGCGTAGTAACCTGTGTTCGGTCTGATGATGGAAAAGTTCTTTGGAAGGGCCGCGTTGGTGGTAATTATTCATCCTCACCGATTACGCTTGGCAAGCGAATTATAAATGTTTCCAGTGACGGTGAGATCGTCGTCATAGCGGATAGTGATACGCTAGAAATTCTTGGCAGAACAAACCTCGGAGAAGAGACACGGGCTACTCCAGCCGTTGCTGGAGGCCATCTTGTTTTTCGAAGCGGAAGTCATCTTTGGGCACTAAAATTGTCTGATCCCTGAAATAGCCATAATATTGGGGTTGCATCATCCTTGGAGAAGTATTGAGGCAGAGCAAATTCTGTCGGAAAATTTCTGTTATTCAAGGAATCATATTGAGGGTAGTTTGAAGTGGATTATTTCATGATGTCACAAGATGCCATGCGATATAATACTGAACATATGCGCCAGATCTCTTTAGATATTCCGACTCTATCGGGTCCACGAATGCTTATGCATGGGCTCCTTCTCGTGATGGTGCTCACTGTTTCTGTTCGAGGAGAACCTCCATCTCTCTCTTCTGACGATGCTAGTTTTTTTGAGTCTCGGGTAAGACCTTTGCTCCTCAAGCACTGCAGTGAGTGTCACTCTGCGAAAGAAGGAGACCCCGAAGGTGGTCTTTCATTTGATTCACGTGCAGAATTTTTTTCATCGTCTGCTGTTGCTATAGCTGGAAAGCCAGACGACAGTCTGCTTGTGAAGGCAGTTCGGTACGACAGTGATCTTCAAATGCCGCCAGAGGGGAAGTTGCCCATTGCGGTCATTCACACCTTTGAGGAATGGGTACGTCGTGGCTTGCCTTGGCCGGATGACGGTAAACGGCCTAACGTTACCACCTTTGATATTGCAGCAAGAAAAGCAGATCATTGGTGTTGGCAAACGCCTGAAGAATCGAAGGCACCGAGTGTGAAAAATAAAAATTGGTGCCGCTGTGATATTGATAAATTTGTGTTATCGAGGCTCGAATCGGCAGGAATAGCCCCAGCTGCTGAGGCATCAAAAGAGGTGCTTGTTCGGAGAGCGAGTGAGATTCTTACGGGCCTTCCAGCAGATCCGAATGATGTATTGTATGTGTTAGGTGATTCAGACCCGAATGCTTTCGATCGATACGTGGACAAACTTCTTGCATCACCGCACTATGGAGAACGTTTTGCACGTCATTGGCTTGATGTGACTCGCTATTGTGAATCACGCGGGCATGAGTTTGATTTCCCAATTCCCAATGCATGGCAGTATCGTGATTGGGTGATTCGCGCACTGAATGCTGACGTTCCATATCACCAATTTGTCCGAGAGCAGATCGCAGGAGATCTGCTGGATCACCCTCGATTAGGTGCTCAAGGAGCAAATGAGTCAGTTGTTGGCACAGGATTTTGGCTTTTAGGTGAAGAGGTGCACTCGCCTGTTGATATACGGCAGGATGAGGCCGATCGTGTTGACAATAGGATCGATACATTCGGTAAAGCATTTCTT
>JBDOMS010000138.1:0-3021 GCA_039831735.1 Pirellulales bacterium | reverse complement strand
GAAAAAGAGCAAAAAAAAGTAGACTTTTTCGCCATCAATTCCTGCATTTTGTTTGCCTATACTTCCATAACAATGTCTCTTAACAACCTTCGGATCATCTCACTGTTACCTGCTGCTACGGAAATCATTGCAGCCCTTGGCCTCGTCGAACGTCTGGTCGGCCGATCTCATGAATGCGATGAACCGACATCCGTGCAAGACCTGCCGGCACTCACTAAACCACGTATCAATGCCTCAGGCTCGAGCCTAGACATTCATCAACAGGTTGAACACGTACAGGACTCACTCTTTTCTTTAGATGTGAAACAATTAGTGGATCTTAAGCCCGACCTCATACTAACTCAGGCAACATGTGATGTTTGTGCAGTCTCTGAAAATGAAGTGAGAAAGACGATTGCCGATAGCCAGCTCCATACACACATACTCACGCTATCTCCAACCACGCTCAATGGCGTCTTCAAAGACATTCTTTCCGTCGGACAGGCCATTGATAAGGAACACAAGGCTCGAGACGTTGTATCGCATCTCAAAAAACGCTGTGATGAAATTCCCTCTCGTTTGAATGACATCTCCATGGCACCTCGTGTTGCTGTTATCGAGTGGCTTGACCCACCAATGGCTGCCGGGAATTGGATTCCCGAAATGGTGTCTCTGGCAGGAGGGCTTGATGTATTAGGGAATAGCGGTTCACATTCCCACTGGATCACATGGGACGATATTGTGAATGCCAACCCGGATATTGTTGTCCTTGCCCCATGTGGATTTGAACTGAACCGGGTGATCGAGGAGGCACACACACCAATCATCCGCCAACAGCTTCAACAGATTCCTGCTGTCCGTGAGGGACAAGCCTGGGCTGTTGATGGACATCATCTTTTCAACCGCCCTGGCCCACGACTTGTCGATTCACTTGAACTCCTTGCCGAAATATTGCACCCACAAATCTTTCAGTTTTCACTGGCAGATCAGTTTGCAAGATTACTTCGGTGATTTCTCAAAGCACATTACTTCAGATCGCTTGGTCGAAGCCCTTTGATGTGCCCACCACCCTTGAATCGTGTTGGCTTAAACGTGCCAACAATATCAACATTCGATACCGAGGAAATCTTATCCTCAAGCCCGACGGCCCAATAACAACCATTCACAATTAATCGGCGAGTCCCATCGGCCACTAGATCAGTCGATGACCCCATCGTTGTTGTAAAGACTCGACCACGTGGACCACCTTCAACAGAATAGGTCTTTGTCCAGGCGATTGGCATCATTGGGTCATTCTTTGATGCATCTTTTCCAGTCACAACCGGTGAATCTGGTTCCATCCCTTCAAGTACCTGTCCTACAACAAGAGGCTTGGAGTCACCAGGAAGAGGAAGACGTACGCCATACACATCCGTTGGTCCCCATATATCTCCATCCTTGATGCCTCGAACAATCGGATGATCCTTTGCACCTGGAGCAATGAGTCCACGGGTACTCTCATGATTATGATGGCCATGGTGACTGATCCATTTTTCACCAAGCACCAGACGTCCAAAGCCATCTTCCCACTCTTTCTTTGGTCCCTTATATCCGTTGCCATAGTGTGCATACGCATGTTCTTGAGGCATTTTGAATGCATGCGTGGCTGTTCGCATGCCAACCACTGGCTTGCCAGATCGCAGATAATCATCAATTTCCTTCATTTGATCATCCGGAAGGTTTCGAAATCGAGTCGCAATGACCATGAGATCTGCTTCGCGGAGGGATGAGAGTCCCGGGATGTTGTTTTGATTCATCGGATTGATCTCCCCGCTTTTGGAATCAATCGCATAGAGCACCGTACACGCAAACCCATGGTGTTTGGCAAGTATTTTTCCTAATTGCGTCAGTGCTTCTTCACTCCGATACTCCTCATCACCACTGACAAGTACAACATTCTTTCCCTTTCCTGGACCACTTGTACCAGCAATGCTCAGCCAATCATCGGCAGCATGAGAAAGTGACGTGAGACTGATGACAAGAGCAATCAATGTGAAACGAACCATTGCTTTTCTCCAAAGAGACAAGAGATCAGAAAACAAAGACACCATTCTTATATCATGAAGTGCTCAGTAGACCGAGTCTGATCAGTATTTCAACTGAGGATGCCTTTTACCACGTGCCCATGCACATCTGTGAGACGAAAATCCCTGCCTTGGTGACGAAAGGTGAGACGTTCATGATCGATACCCATGCAGTGAAGAATTGTCGCCTGCAGATCATGCACATGGACCTGATTCTTCACGATATGAAATCCAAGTTCATCAGTCTCTCCGTACGTCACGCCTCCCTTGATACCCCCACCAGCTAACCACATCGTAAAGGCATTCGGGTGATGATCACGACCCAGCGACCTACCAAGTACAGCGCTTGATTCAACCATAGGAGTCCGACCAAATTCTCCACCCCACACAACTAATGTCTCGTCTAACATACCTCGCTGCTTCAAATCTGCTACTAATGCCGCCGACGCCTGATCTGTTTGCGCACAATTATTTTTGACGTTTCCAGCAACATTGGTATGCGCATCCCATCCCTCATGGTAGATGGTTATAAAACGCACACCCCTTTCAACGAGCCGACGGGCAATCAAACACGCCCGAGCAAAGCTTGCTTTTTCTGGCTCACACCCATAGTGAGTCAACGTTTCAGGAGACTCATCATGAAGATTCATGAGTTCCGGTGCGGAAGTCTGCAGTTGATGCGCCATTTCGTATGCTGCAATACGAGTTGCAATTTCCGGGTCACCATCCCGAGACAGCGTCTGTCTATTGAGTGAGCCGATAACTTGTAATGTGTCGCGTTCCAATTGTGCATCAACACCTACCGGCGAATCCACATTCAGGATTGGCGGACCGTTCTTACGAAAGCGGGTACCTGTGTACACACTTGGAAGAAAACCACTCGACCAATTTGCAGCCCCACCGCTGATACCCTTTCCCGTACTCATGACAACAAACGCTGGCAGATCCTCACTTTCACTTCCTAAGCCATACGTCACCC
>JBDOMS010000363.1:0-13499 GCA_039831735.1 Pirellulales bacterium | reverse complement strand
GAAATATTATTCGTGATATGCCATAGTGCTGTCGTACATCCACGGGCCAGCAATTAAGAAGGTGGTGAGCGAGGAGCTAGGCGTTTATGCAGCCTTTCAAGAGGATGTCACCACCGGGATGCTCGATATGTTCTATATGCATTGGTGGAGCATTGATGAAGGTGGGCAGATCAGAGTGTTCTTGATCACGTCTGCCGATGATTCGTGGTGCAATGAAGGTCCAGACTTCATCAACAAAACGGGCATCAAAAAAGCTCTCAAGGACCTGTGGTCCACCTTCAACAAGAAGATGTGTATGTTTGCGACGTCCTAGTTCGAGCAGCAGCGCACTGAGTTGATCTTGTTTTTCAACTGTGGGAGCAACCCATACTTCACAACCAGCCCTTCGAAGAGCGTCAATTCGATCAGAAGAAGCATTTGGGCCTGTAGCGACGAAAACAGGGGCTTCATGAGATGTTTGTACAAGTTGGCTCGATAGAGGCAGTCTCGCCTGGTTATCCAACACAATCCGAAGCGGTAGACGGGGTCCACGAGGTCGTGGTGTGAGAAGAGGGTCGTCGATCAGTGCAGTTCGAATTCCCACCAAAATCCCATCAACCCGTCCTCGAAGTTCATGAACAAGTTTTCGTGACTCTACAGTAGAAAGCCAGCGATCCTCCTGAGAGCCGGTTGCGAGAACTCCATCGAGACTCATGGCCCATTTCGCAATCACCCATGGACGACCATCTTTGACAAGTGTGCGAAACGATCTGGTGAGTTGCAAAGCCTTCTGTTCCAGCAACCCAAGATTGACCGTGATACCAGCCTTCTTAAGTTGAGTGACCCCTTTTCCTTGCACTGCCGGAAAAGGATCGAGCGTGGCGATGACAACCCGATCAACACCAGACTGAATCACAGCATCGGTGCATGGTGGGGTTTTTCCATGGTGACAGCACGGTTCAAGAGTTACAAAGAGTGTTGCTCCACGGGAACGTGAACCTGCAGCCTGAAGCGCCCTCACCTCTGCGTGAGGCCCGCCAAAGGTTTCATGCCATCCCTCTCCAATGACATCATGGCCACCGAAGTTGTTTGGAGCGGTCACAACAGCTCCGACCATCGGATTGGGCTCAACATGCCCTTCTCCTCTTTGGGCAAGTAAAAGCGCCCGCGTCATGGCGGCAATGTCGTGGTGATCGAACATTTAGGAGTCCGGAGTCCAGATCTTTTTTTCTCCACCAGAACTTGGCTGATCCCCTCCTGGCGTCCAGATGCCTCCTGACTCTGAAGCAGCGGAACCTGCAGATTGCTGCGGAGAGGTTGGGGCTGCTCCCCCCGAAGGTGTCGGTGCAGACGGCATGCCGGCCCCTCCTGCGATTGCTGAGAGATCAATGCCAGCTTCCATCAAGACCTCAGCCAACGCACTCAGAACCTTCTCGTCATTCGCATGATCCGCACGCAGGTGATTCAGGAGAGTCATGATTGCATTTTGGTCACCTCGCTGAAGACGGATTCGTAGCTCTGCAACATCCAGCATCCCATCATTTGCCTGAAGTTCCATTGCAAGAGGTCGAAGTGTGGCAATGACAGAAAGTTTTTCATTGGTACTCGTCGCGCGCTGCTCAAGAAATCCGTAGGACTGCCATCGATCAGCAGGGGTGGCATCATCACGAGCTATTAGTTCTTTTGCGGCACGTTCAGCTGCCAGTTCAAATCCAGCATCGATAGAGGTCACTAAAAGTCCACGAAGTTGATCAAGATCGAGTTTTTCAAAAACAAGACGATGCCATCGAAGAGGTGGTACCTCACCGAGAGGCGTTATGTTCTCAACAGGAGATTGAGGAGCAATACCAAGATCCGTTCGAATTCTTGACCATGCATCATTCATGTCAGGTCGTCTCGCGGTTGCTTCACCCTCATTGATCAGTGCTTCAACTCTCATCTGAACGTCTACCTGCCCCAGTGACTCCTTTGGTGTTTTTCCAAGTAATTCAGGTAAAGCAGTCTTTGGCCATTCTGAGATAAATCGTTCACGGACAGCTACTCGCTGTTTTTCAAGGTACGTGTCGAACGCCGAAGGTTCCTGGTCTGAAGCAGGAGCTTTTGGTGCTTCTGGTGTACGGCTTCGGAATTGTGCTCCAAGCAGCCAACTTGTAGGAGTGGCAACGGGCAGTCCTTCCTGAGGTGGTTCAGCAAAAAACTTGGTGTCGAGAAGCGCTTCAGTAATCGGTACAGCAGCCGCTATATCTGGACCGAAACCTTGGAGTACAGCCTCAGGCGATTTGTCCGTTTGTTTGCCAAAAAGCATCAGTGATGCAAGCAGCCGGACGGGTTCCTCCTGATCAATAGAACCTTCATAAATTCGCCAGACAGAATGTGGTGGAGCAGCTCCGCGTTGGACCCATTCAGATCGATTAAAGGGTGCTGGATCACAATGCTTATCAAGACGAATCTTATCTTCGAGTAAATCAAGTGAGTTACTTTCCTCTAGATCGAGAGCAGCTCTCGATTGTGCAAATGTCATGAGCGGAGAACGATCAGGATCAGCCTCAGTTTCCAGGGCTATAGCCCGACCAGTTGCCTCACGTGCATCGTCACCATCATCTGAACAAAGTTTTGCAACGACTAACCATGCCTCGGAAGCCTCAAATGGTTTGGCTAAGAGCTCACATAAGACGGCAATGTTGGTAAAGACAGCGACACTATTCGCAGCAACTCGTTTGAGACTACGAAAGAGTGTGAGTGACTTTGTCAGCTTCCATGCATGAGCGTGGCCAAGAGCAGTTTCAAAGTCAGGAAGCCAGGAGTCATCTGAGGTTTCAGCAACAAAGGAGACCTTTGTACGAAGGGCAGGTGGAACTCCAGAAGAACCAACCACAGCCGATAAAAGACGGATTTCCTCTTCAGAACCAAGCTGTTTGTCAACAAGCCATTCAACAAGCCCTTGAGCAAATCCAACATGTCCAGCTTGTGCACCGGCCTGCACAAGTGTTGCAGCAATCCGCACAAATTCTGGAGAGACTTCTTTACCGCAGTGTTCACGGGCTGCGTCAAACTGCGTTGCTGCTTCTTGAACCTTTCCTGCGACTGCGTTAACCACGGCAGCCTGACCAAGAGCCAGTGGATTCTCAGGATGGGATTCTAGAAAGGTATGGTTCGTGGTGGCGGCAGCAGAATACTCACGGGAAGCCAGCTCAAGTTTTGTTTGGGTTGCAAGGAGACAGGCTTTCCCTGGATGTTTTTCGACAAGGCGCTTTGTCTGTTCCAAAGCGGCAGCAATTTGGTCACCGGAAATGAGCTTTTCAATCTGCTCAAGATCACCTACCAGTTCCGAACAACAAAATTTTATTTTCTTATCAAGACCACCCGGGCACAGTGAATACGGGTCAATAGGCACGATTTTTTCTCTCCTCAATAACATGGAAATACCCCTGCAATGTACCAGAGTCCGAACGAGGGAAAAGAAGCTATTCGCTATTTGCAGAGAGGCACGTGAATTTGACTCAGCGCAGAGTGGAAGGCTACTTGAACGTGGAGCAGTAGAAGCAGATTTTTGTTAGGTATTGCATTGATGTAGAGGTGATTGAGTTCACATGAGAGATTTTGTCATACTAGACTTATTCAGCAACGTTCATCGATGCCAGATCGATGAGTCTCTATCTCTTAAAAGTGTCGACTCGCTGTGCAGCAACCCAGAATTCTTATTGTTGACTCCAAAGAACCGTGTGGTGTTCCATACGCACGGCTCGTAGCGAGATTACAACCACTTGAGCTAAAAATTGAGAGAACGATTCCAGATGCCCGCGACACACTATCTCGTGATCCATGGGATGTGGTCATTGTAACTCTTCGAACAAAACCTGATAAAGCACTCGTCTATGAGCTTCTTGAGACAGCAGACCCTCACGTTCCGATCATCGTCGTTGATGTACATCCAAGTATCACAACTGTGCGCTCGTGCCTTCAGGCCGGGGCTGGAGATTATATCGATTTTGCGCACATCGAAACGGATCTTGAGGACTCCCTTAATCGCGTGCTTGTGAGTACGAGACGGAAGGCTGCTCAGCAAGTATTACGTCGGGCTGTTGAAAAGCCATACTCGTTCGATGATCTACTCGGAACGAGTCCTGCTATGAAAAAAGTGTACTCGGTAATTGATCAAGTGGCTGGCAGTGCTGTGGATGTGCTTATCACTGGTGAGACCGGTACGGGAAAGGAACTCGTCGCGCGTTCCATTCATCGACGGAGTCGACGGGCAGAGGGGCCGTTTGTTCCAGTTGATTGCGGAGCTATTCCGGATGCACTTCTTGAGAGTGAACTTTTTGGACATGAGAAAGGTGCGTTTACAGGAGCGGATAGTCGTCGAATGGGACTCATCGAGTGTGCCGATGGAGGGACGTTGTTTCTCGATGAGGTTGGAGAGTTGACTGTTGCTGTTCAGGCAAAACTGCTGCGCGTGTTGCAGGAACGGCGAGTGCGGAAAGTTGGTGCTCGGCAGGAGAATACTGTTGATGTACGAGTCGTCGCTGCCACGTCACGAGATATTGATGGCATGGTGGCCCGAGAAGAGTTTCGGCGTGACCTGTTCTATCGCATTAATGTTGTACGAATAGATCTCCCACCCTTAAGGGTGCGTGGCGATGATATAGGCCTCCTCGCAGAGTCTTTTGTCCATCGAGCTGCACAGGAAATGGGACGAGGTGAAGGCGGGCTTTCTTCAGATGCCTACCAAGTCCTTAAAGGCTATCAGTGGCCGGGTAATGTGCGGGAATTACAAAACGCTATACGAAGAGCCGTTGCGATGACTCGATCAAAGACTGTAGGAGTCGAGGACTTACCAGATGATATTGTGGCAAGTGCGGGGAAGATCATGAGCGGCGATGCTGCTCGTGGGCAAGAGGCTAGTTTTTTTGCCCAGCGTGCGAGACACGTATCAGAATTTGAGTGCACATATCTTACAGATTTGCTTGAGAGGTTCTCGGGTGATGTTTCTGCTGCGGCACGTTCTGCAGGTATTCCCCGAGGTACGCTTTACCGCCTTATGAAGAGCCACGGCCTTGATGGTGCAGCCTTCCGAAAATAATGACACAGACAGGCGAATCTATTCATGCTGAGCACCATGTTCTTCTCTCGAGTGAATATTCGAGTTGAGATGTTCTTCATCTGAAAGTGGTTGTTGGTCGTGACAGGAATTGTACTGACTCGTCAGAATATGCATCGGCGGGAAAACGTCATTCTGTTGAGTCGTGTTCTACAAGTGGTCGGATCCAAATATTACGAAATCGTGTCGGGCTGCCATGATCCTGAAGAAAGAGTGGGCCTGCTCCAGTCTCGAGAAGTTCCTTTTCAACCGTTCGAAGAAAGTCAGTGACACCGTGACGATATGGAATGTACGGCGAGCGCGGCTTGCTAAAGGTAATCCCATTCTGTACCAACTTGCCATTGAGCCAGGCGGTAATACTCCCTTGACGAGTGACTTGACCTGTTTTGTCACGTCGTGGAGCACGAAACCGCACATCATACACCTGCCACTCTCCTGCAGGACGAGAGGCATTCACGAGAGGTTTACCAAAACGGTATAACGATCCCTCGTCATGCTCTGTGGGGGGCTCAACACCAAATGAATCAAGGATTTGCATTTCATAGTGACCGTGAATATAGAGGCCACTATTCCCGTGGGATTTTGGAGACACCATGAACTCTACATGAATGTCCGCGTCTTCGAAGGTAATAGAAGAAACAATATGGTTTGAATGAGTTTTTGAAGTTTTTACGACAAGGCTCCCATCTTCAATGGGCCAATCAATCTCAGTTCCTTCCATGCTTTTGAACTGAGGTGCGTCGTCACGATTGTCGCCAAAAAGAATAATGGCATCAGAAGGTGGTTTGACAGGCAGGGGAGCTTGGATGGGTTGAAAAACCGTATCAGAACAATTTGTCATAGGCTGAGAGGCAGGAAGATTCTTATCTGCAAAATCAGCAAAACAAAGCCAGTCATACTCAAGAAGGTCATGCTTTCCTGATCGAACATGATAACCGACTCGTCTTCCAACAGGAGTATCAACAGATGGCCATGTACTTGTTTCAAGCCCTGCGTGTCCAAACAGTTTCCACACCGGCTCAGCGGCTACTGCTGCGAGGAATTCACCGCGTGGGTCAGCCCAGTGGTCTTGTATTGCACTTGCGATATAGAGAGGTCTTGGGGCAACCATTGCCAGTAATCCATGAGCATCACAGGGCAAAAGGTTTTCTCTGCCAGCATAGGCTTTAAATGAAGGGCAAAACCAATGAGGAAAACGGGAGGTGATGTCAGCAATCGTTTCACCGTAATTGCGTCGTCCAAGTGCAGCACCACCACACCCAGATTCATTTGATACAACCATTGCAAATCGTTCATCACAGGCTCCGGCCCACAAGGCAGCTTTCCCATTACGGGAATGGCCAACAACAACAACTCGAGTTGGATCGACTTCAGGGAGTTGCACTAACCAGTCAAGAATCCTTGATAAACCCCATGCCCAAGTAGCAATCGCATTTGGCTCATTCAGAGGCAATTCGTCATCAGTCGGCCTACCAAGGGAAGGAAGTACACTGTCGATTCTTCCATCAGGACGGTCTGGATGAATATCACTGTAACACGCTGTCGCCATTCCATAATTACGTGCCAGCATAGGCTGAATTGGCCAACATCGAGACCGTTTTCCTCGGGAAGCTTCGGTTGCACGATTATTGACAATGCCATTTTTCTTATCATCGTGCAGCCAGGATTGACAGATGTGGATTGCAGGATCTTTATATTCAGCTTGGTTTCCCATGAAATTCAGTTTGAGAAAGACAGGTGTTGGCGTGTCTGTAGAGGGAAGATACACCAGAACATCTACCAACTTTGCATGCCTGCCAGTACCCATCTGAAGTTTGGCTTGTAAACGAATAGCGTTTAGGTTGCCATCAAGAGTCACATGTGAGCGTTCTACAGTATCCACCGATACGGCTGGCACATTCTTCAGTCG
Source organism: Pirellulales bacterium (assembly GCA_039831735.1). Classification (GTDB taxonomy): domain Bacteria; phylum Planctomycetota; class Planctomycetia; order Pirellulales; family UBA1268; genus CACORA01. The sequence goes on along the minus strand of JBDOMS010000363.1, from coordinate 6,513 downwards.
AATCCCGTATATGTGTTCTTCTAATAATTGGAGTTGATAGGGGCGTACGTGGTCTTGCCACACGTTTGCATCAGTCGCTCTTTTCCCATTCGGTCCAGCAAATACATCAGGCAGGGTGTACTTCTTCACATACGACTCATCATAGTTTGTGGCAGCAGCTGTGTGGTGTGGCAAAAGAAAGGAAAGCACAATCAAAAAAACCTTAGGGGAAAAGTATTGTTTCGTGTCGGTCATATCGATGAAATCTTCCTAAAAAATGACCCTAGGTTATTCTTTCCAGTTTTGTGATTCTGCCAGTTGCAACCCACTCTGCAACAAAAATATTGCCTTCTGGTGTGAAGCATGCGTCATGTGGGTGGATAAATTCACCATCACGCCAAAGCTTTGGTGAGGATCGAAGGTTTTTTATTTCTGCGAGTCGTTGGGTGGACTTGCCAAGTTGAACCACTGGCCGATTTGCCTCATTGAGGAGCGTAACACACGCCTTAAGCTCTGGCACAACCATGAGATTACGCCATGTATCAATGTTGGCTGGAAGGCCAAAACCAGAGAGTGTTTCTTGATAGGTTCCATCCAGTGTAAATAGCTGCAGTGTGTTGTGTGCTCGATCGCAGACTACTACGGTAGGGCTTCGCGGAACACCATGCGTATCCGGTCGGCGATCAATCCAGATTCCATGGGGAGTATGAAATGTACCTCGACCATCTCCTTCGCCACCAAAACAACTGACCCAGTTTGCGTTTTTGTCATAGCGATGGATGTTGTATGAGCCATAGCCATCAGCCAGTAAGAAACCGCCATCATCAAGAAAAGCAAAATTTGTGGGCAGGAAACCTTTTCGACTCCAGTTTGGTTCCGTTGAAAAGTTTTCTCCCGCAGCATACGCATTTGATTCCATTGGAGCTTTGCGAAACCAGATGATCTCTCCTTGGAGTGTCATTTTTGCAAAAGCCTTCACCCCTTGATAGCCGCAGACATATAAAAACTCCTCTTGTCCCTCTCGACGCACTTCAATTCCGTGGCCACCACCTTGAAACTCACTCCCGAAGGCACGGATGAATGTTCCGTCGGAGTCAAAAACAAATATTGCAGGATGATCCTTTCGGTTTTTTCTGCCCTCATGAATGACATAGAGATTCGCTGATGAGTCAACGGCAACATTGTGGGTGGTTTGCCAACTGTAGTGATCAGGAAGTCGTGGAAAGTGATGAGTGACACGAAATTCGTGATCATCACCTCCGATAACGGTTTCATTACTAAAGCGACGGATGTTTGGGAATCCAGGACGGAACGAGAGACCGGCTGTTGCCCCAACGGTGGCTCTAATAAAAGACCGTCTGGTTGCATTGTTTTTTTGAGAAGTTCCAGTAGACATGTAACCACCCCCCTCCCGTCCCTCAAGTGTTCCACATTTGAGTCAGATGAGTCGTTTTTCATCGTGTAGCGCCTCATCTGCGCGACAGATCCAACGCCCACAAATGTAGCAGAAAACAAAGGCATCAGGATGGTTTCCATGCATATCGCGCACCATGGATGAGACACCCTTCCCTTTCAATGTGGTTAGAATGGGCGTGCGAAGGCCATTATGGTTTTGGCACGCTTTATGCTTACTAAAGTGGTGTTGTGAGTTCGGATCACCGTGATCCGTTCTCGTCAAGGAGCGTTTTAGAGAGAGCCAAAAAGGAATTCCAGAGATGAAGAAGATTGAAGCAATAGTTCGCCATTTCAAATTGGAAGAAGTGAAAGATGCACTAAATGCGATGGGTGTCAAAGGTATGACCGTAACCGAGGTACGAGGCTTTGGTCGTCAGAAGGGCCATACTGAAACCTATCGGGGAGCTGAATATTCAGTTGACTTTTTGCCAAAAGTGAAGATTGAGGTTGTGGTAGACAACAATGAAGCACAGAGTGTCATTGATAAGATAATGACAACAGCAAGAACAGGTCAGGTGGGCGACGGAAAGATCTTCATCACAGATCTGGCTGAAGTTGTTCGAATTCGTACCGGTGAAACAGCAGGTTCTGCCATCTAAAGGAATGATGGCTGCGGGGTGTAGCGGATTACCCCGCAGCCAAATCGTTTTTTAGAACGGTGGGAGTAAGAGGAAAATGTCTACATGCTCCTCAGTATGCCTGTCGACCTAGGCAAGCCATTCATGAATGACCTTGCCATGCACGTCAGTAAGCCGAAAGTCTCGGCCACTATGCCGATAGGTGAGCCGTTTGTGGTCAAGTCCCAGGAGTTGGAGCATTGTGGCCTGAAGATCATGAACGTGAACTGGTTTTTCGACAGCCTTAAAACCGAATTCATCAGTCGCGCCGTAGACTGATCCACCTTTGGTACCACCGCCAGCCATCCAGACAGTAAATCCATGATGGTTGTGATCGCGACCAGTGGGTGCCTTTACGCCAGCATCATTCGGAAGTTCAACTGTTGGTGTTCGTCCAAATTCTCCTCCCCACAATACAAGAGTACTGTCAAGGAGTCCAAGACTCACAAGATCATCGAGCAGCGCACCGATGGGTTGATCGCTTTCACCAGCTAGTTTGCGGTGGTTTGTTTCGATGTTCGAGTGGCTGTCCCATGGTTGACCCTGTCCATGCCAGACTTGTACGTATCGTACGCCTCTTTCAACTAGTCTTCTGGCGATGAGGAGTTGTCGTCCTTGCGGACTGTCACCATAGCGATCAAGTACATTTTTGGGTTCTCGAGATACATCAAACGCTTCATTTGCTTCGAATTGCATGCGCCATGCAAGTTCCATTGAGGCGAGTCTTGCCTCAAGCAATGGGTCATTCTGCCGTGCGGCTAAATGCGCCCGATCAAGTGTTGCTGTCAAATCGATTTGATTCTTTTGGATGTCCGCTGGCAATACTGGATGACGGATATACTCTACAAGTTCTGCAACATTTTTCTTTTTAGTATCAACGTATGTCCCTTGAAACACTCCAGGCAGAAAGGCACTTCGCCAGTTTTCAGTGCCCTTAATGGGATAGCCTCCTGGACACATGGCAACAAAACCAGGAAGGTTTTGGTTTTCCGTACCTAAGCCGTAGGTCACCCATGCGCCAGCTGCCGGTCGCACAAGTCGAGCATCTCCGCAATTCATAAGCATGAGTGAGGGCTCATGATTGGGAACATCAGCATGCATGGATCGGATCACGAGCAGGCGGTCTGCATGACGTGCGACTGATGGAAAAAGCTCACTTACCGACAGACCACTTTCTCCGTGCTGGGCGAATTTAAATGGGGACGGAAAGGCTGCGCCCGTGCGACGTTCTGTTTTGAGGGCATTAGGAATTTCTTTACCAGCATAAGCTGTGAGTTTTGGCTTTGGATCAAATGTGTCCACGTGACTCGGACCACCATTTGCAAAAATATGAATAACGGCACGGGCTTTTGGCTCAAAATGGGGAGTCTTTGGGGCCAGTGTAGATGCCAGCCTTGGAGGCATGGATGACGTTCTCTCTCCAGAGGCACTGTTGCTGAGCATGCCTTCTGCAGCCAGCCAGCCAAGTCCAAGCCCTGAGCGTGTGAGGACTTCACGCCTGGAAAGAGATGAAAGAAAGTGGTTCATGTTGGTATGTTTCAGTGTGAATGGTTGGTCAGTCAATAAACTGAAATTCAGCTGTTCCAAGGATAGCCTGAGCAAGCCTTGCCCACGGCCCAAAGTCATTGACCTCAGGATGAGCGTTCGATTCCTTTAGCCATGCTTTTGCAATCAAGATTTCTTCATTGGATGGATTTCTAGATAGAGCATAACGCCACAACTGCGTTACGCGTTGACTTTCTGACTCTGTGGTGGCGTGTTGAGTAACACGTAAAGCCAGTCGTTTTGCAGACTCAACAATCAATGGTGAATTGATGACAGCAAGACCTTGCTGAGGCACAGTTGTCTGTGTGCGAACATGGACAGCAGTATCGGGATTCGCAATGTCAAAGGTTCGCAGAAGACCAGGAACGTCTTGCCTGTCAAGCCAAGAGTAGACTGAACGAGAGTTCATAGATGCAAGATCAAGTGGATTCTTTCCTCTGCCTCCCTTTTGATTGGCATCAAGTGTACCGGCGGCAGCGAGGAGACTGTCTCGCCACGCTTCCCATGAAAGCCTTCTTCGATTAGCACGCCCAAAAAAATGATTGTCTGGGTCCTTGGCTGAAAGATCAGAACGGATGGCAGCAGATTGTCTCCATGTCTTTGAAAGCACAATTTCACGATGAAGCCAACGAAGGCTCCACTGGCCTTCGTGCATCAATCGAAATGACAGATCATCAAGTAACGCTTGATTGCTTGGTAACTCTCCACGGAGGCCAAGATCACCAGGTGTTCGAACAAGACCATGTCCAAAGTGATGAGTCCATACCCAATTAACAAGCACTCTGGATGTGAGAGGGTTTTTGCTCGAGACAATTGACTGAGCTAATTCGAGTCGTCCGCTTGAGGTGCGACTAAGTGGTGCGCCTCCAAGTAGTTCAGGAAGACGGCGATTGGTTTTTGGACCAGAACGTCCAGGATTTCCACGAAGGAAAACATTGCTGTCGACAGGATTTTTTTTATCCAATAAGACCATTGCTCGTGGAGGCCCCCCCGGACTCTCTGCTCGATGTTTTATGACTGCCTGCTCGCGTTTGCGAAGCTCTTCTCTTTCTGATCGCTTTGCAACACGCATTGCATCTGAGTAGGGGATAATGAGAGGCGTCGCTTCCAGACCAAGGATTTTTCGTAATGCAACAAGGTCATCGGAATCGTTGTTTCGTTGTGTGTCTCCACCGGCAAAGTCAGGAGCAACACGAGCAATGAGTCGCTTGTAAACTTCGGATAGATCTCGTAAGGTCGTCGGCTTCGAATGGATAAGTTCTCTTGCGACCAATGAATTCAGGTCAGGGGACTGGCTTGAGTTCTCAAAAAATCTATCGAGTGCCTGACGTGTTTTTTCATCGGGCAGATCTTTCGCAGCAATCCATGGGCCCAAAATAGGATCATTCTCTTTGGCTCCTCCGAGCAAACGCTTTAAGCGATCAATAAGAAGTTGAGAAAGCTCGTAATCACCGATTTTTGGTGGTCGTCCATCTGGACGAGGGAGCGGACGGGCTGTTTCCATGAAGTAGTCAGGAGCATGCTCAATTGCTTCGCGAACAGCCCGCTTACGCACAGCATCTTTGTGTTCCTCAATGTGATCTTTTAGTTCTTTGAGGCGTTTTTCAAATGCCTCTGCTTCTGGTCCAGACGGCGCCTCACCAATGACAGGAAGTTCACCAGGAATTTCACAACTTGCAAAAACACCATGCAGTGCATAGTAGTCAGCACTTGAGATTGGTTCATATTTATGATCATGGCAACGGGCACAGGCAACGGTAAGGCCCATCAAACCACGAGTCACCAGATCAATTTGATCGTCGATGATATCGTGAGTATTTCCAAGAAAGGTTCGACCTACGGTGAGAAAGCCAAGAGCCGCTAGGTCTTCACGCGGGACTGCCGGACGAATCCGATCAGCTGCAAGTTGAAGGGTAATGAAATCCTTATAGGAACGATCTTGGTGAAATGCATTGATGACCCAGTCACGGTATGTCCATGCGAAGGGATACAGTGCTGATTGACCACCCAATGCATAGCCCATGGTGTCCGCATACCGAGCTAGGTCAAGCCAATGACGAGCCCAATGTTCGGCATGTTGCTTCGAGGCGAGGAGTGTGTCTACAACAGAACGATAGGCTTCTTCAGAAAAGTTGGCTTCAAACGCATCTGCATCAGCTGCAGAGGGGGGAAGACCAGTGAGGTTATAGTGAAGTCTTCGAAAGAGATCTCGTGGATTTGCCTCTGGTGATGGAATCAGATTCATGGTTCCGAGGCCTTCCAGAATAAATTGATCGATCCGGGAACGACTCCATTGGGAAGCAACCTCAGGTGTGAGCGACGGAAATGTATTGGGGTCACGTGTGCCTTGCTGTTTTGGTAGCTGAAAGGACCAATGAGAAGCAAGTGATGTTTGCATGCGATTCCGCATGACATCTTCACGGGGTATCAATTCGCCCATCTCTCCTTCTTTTTCTGGCCAGGGCGCACCGGCTGAGATCCATGTTTCGAGAATATTGATTTCTTCATCGGATAATTTTGTGTCCGGTGGCATTGCCAAGTCATCAATATGCTTGATAGCGGCTACCAGTTTACTTTCTGCAGCATTTCCGGGAATAATCACCGCACCAGCATCACTCCCCAAGAGAAGGCTTTGCCTGGTATCAAGTCGAAGCCCTGCTTCTGAAATAGAGGGCCCATGACATTCATGGCATTTTTCGACCAATAATGGTCGAACTTTTGATTCAAAAAATGCCTCTGCTTCACGCACTGACATCGTTCCTGCATGAATACTGTCATCAATGATCAAGTAGCACACAAGCGTGAAGATCACAGCAGAGATATGACGTAATGACCGCACCATCATTTGGACACCCAGTGTGCTCTTGGTTTTTTGAGATACGGAATTCAATATTACGAGAGGCAGAGTGATTCTATA
>JBDOMS010000394.1:0-3040 GCA_039831735.1 Pirellulales bacterium | reverse complement strand
CAAAGGGTCCAATAATATTCCAGTACGACAGAAAACCAAACTGTCTTTGAAGATCAACTATGATTCCCTCTTCCTTGAGTAACGAAGTAATAGTTTTTATCTGATCTACGTCCCTCGCTTCTTGTAATGCCTGATGGAGTTGTTCAATCGCTGTTGTTGGTTTTTCTTGACGTTGTTTTTTTGCGTCAGATATCAGTCGTGAGACAGCCTCAAATCGAAGTTCAACGCTTGGGTCATTGCGCATCCCTTGGATAAGTGTTTCGGCGCGTTGTGTGTTGCGCGAACGAATGAGTTCCCATGTGAGCCGACGCGCACGAGGATCATGTGACGTGTCGCGAAGAAACTGCTCAAGAGGATCGAGAGGAAGTTCTTCCGTATTATCATTAATGGATTCAACCGCAGCACGAAGCCAATTGGCCGTGAGAGGATTTGCCTCATCAAAAGAATGTAAGATTTTTGGCAACTCAGAAGCTGGCGCTGAAGCGATGATACGCCATGCATGAGAAGCGTTGGAGTTGCCTTCACCTTCTTTTTCAATGGCGTGAAGGGTTTGGAGATGTTCATCAAGTGATGTGTTGTCCTTCGCACGAGCACGTTGCTTTGGGGAGTGCGTATGCGCGACTGGTTCTAATCCTCCTGCCGTCAGCCCATGTGCCTGATCTGGAAAATCACGATGGTAGGCTGCAAGTAGTGCATGTTCATCACCCTTGAGAATGTAAAGTCTTCCATGAATTTCTTTTGATTCACCAGGCTTGAGTCCGCCAATTCGAAAATCACTATGAAGGCATGTGATAACACCCTGGAAAATCTCTTGATAGGGCTCCCAGACAATGCCGATGATCCATTGTTTATCTTTGGATACACATCCACAGAGTCCATGAGATGGAACGAACGTGCTGAGCGGCCGAGGGTTTACATCGCCACGTGGCACTCCTTTTGGACAATACACTTGGCCAGGCGTATACAACGCTTGTGTTGCCCACGGTGTCGTGGGGAGCCATCTCAATTCATTATCAATAGCAAGGAAGCATTTTCGAATATAGGAAGGAAGAAGGTCTCGTGCCTCAGTGGGAGGGCATCCAGTGAATTTATCAATGCGCATGCACGGCTGCGCCCAGTGTACGTCAGATGGTAGCTGTGTCTCATTTGAGGCAGTAATAAAAAATGAAACTCCGTCATGCTCAGTCTGTAGTGTGTGGTGTACAGTTACGCCATCAGATAGAGTGTCCTCGATGAGAATTCTACCTGGTGATTCGTTGCGAGACTTCCGTGTACTCCTGTGAGGGATCACTGTGTCTTGCCATTCCTGTGTGGTGGAGCCAGGCCTGCAATACGCCTCAAGATAATGAATGGAGAGCGTGTGGCCGGGAAAAGAACCTTCAATGGAGAGAGAACGATCTTTCCAGTGCATGTGAAACTCATCCGAGATTGCACATGGCGAATGGAACAACCAAAGTATAGAAGTCTCCAGAATAAGAAGGGCTAAAACAAATGGGCCTTTCATACGTTTCATAGGATTCTTTCTCTTCTGCAATGAACGCGGGCTGAAAGATGACTGTACCGCAGGCACGAGTCTAACGTGTTTCCAAAAATAATTAGAGGGAATGTTCTCGCCGGCCTTTCTCTCCTTATTTTTGTTCACTTGTTTGTATTTGATGCACGACTGGGAAGCTTCGACAGTTCATGTAATCACGGCCTCACAAAATCAATTCGTGTAAAGCGTTGGGCTTTTGGAATTGTTGCAATGAGGAGTCCATCCTCAACCGGTGTGGCCGGAAGTGTATAGTGTGTCACATTCAGGTCGTCACCCGTTTGGCAATGAATGTTTTTTGTCTCAATTGTGGCCACGTACATGTCCCCAACCTGAAACCCTTCTCCACGAAAGTCGTGAGAAAGTTGTCCTGTATTTGAATGTCGGCCAGTTTGAATCGTGCAGGGAATGCGTACAGTCATGGGAGCTTGGCCATTTGCTCCAGAGGCATACAGGAGTACTGAGAATGTGTTTTGAGAGCGATTATAGCTTGCGATGCGGTAGCGCTCATTGCCGGTGAATCCGCTTCCTGTGACTGCAATGTCATTTCCAATTTCTCCGGCTACAGCATGCCGAACAACTTCATCAGATCCTCCTGCCACGCCTGCAAACCAACGCCAAACGTAGTAATGGAGATGATTTGGATCACCAGGGTTAATGTAGTTTGCAATAGTAAACACTTCGCCTGAGCCATCCGATAGAACAAAGTCTGAGTCGTTTCCTCGAAGTGCGAGTTTCCGCGTAACGACGCCAGGACCTCCATCGCGAGCAGGTACCACAATGTCAGCATTGAGTTGCGCAATGCGACCGTTGTAGTCGCGACGCTTCGTGAGCCCCATGGCCCAACCACTTGAATTGTCAGACCATGGGAGCTGGAGTGTGTTCAGTCCACGTTCGAGACAGTGCCCCATTATGGTGAGGGTTTTTTCGTACGCATCTTGTTCATCACGAATGCCATCACCATTCACGTCGACCGCACTTCCTCCATTATCCCATGAGACCCAAGACTCAGCAGACAAAACGCCTTTGTGATCGTAACCGGCACGATCAAGTTTTCTCCGCACAAGGTCGTAATTGCCCCATACGGAGGAGACAAAACTTCCATCCATTCCGCCATATCCATCATTCTGATCCGACACATTGAGATTAAGCGCATCGACAAGCTGCATCAGTTCAGGATTGGCAATGTAAGCATCATATAACTGATTGACGCCTCGCCCGCCTGGTTGTGTGAGTCCCTCCATTTGTTTGCACCGTTCGCATGGGCTCATACCAGATGTTGAAATAATCACAGGTGCTGATGGAGCGGTGCTATAGACATTCCGAATGGCCTTTGCACCAGCGATGAAGATTTCATCAATGAGAAATGGTACGTCTGCGCCCTGCATCAGACCCTGATTGTTGACCTCGTGAGACAATTGATATGCCTCAACGCGTCCTTTAAAGTGAGTTGCAATGCGAGTAACAAACTCTGCGAACAAGCCAGCTTTCGGACGTTGTCCACCGGAT
>JBDOMS010000290.1:0-3064 GCA_039831735.1 Pirellulales bacterium | reverse complement strand
CACGCTCCGTTCGGCTCTTTCGACCCGAGCGTTGTTGGCTGCTCCCTTTGCCGCCGGCTTTGCCACTTTCGAGATCGACGCACTGCAGTTTCCCATCCTTATGAAGTAAATACACAAGACCGTCATGAATAAGTGGCGTGCTCACGTCAGGCGTTATTGGATTTACCCATCGAAGAATTGATTGTTTATTTGAACAATCGCCTACGAGTTCATCGGTGACCCGAAGACCGACACATGGCCCTTTCTTGCACGTTGGAATAATGATTGACCCGGGTACAACGCCGGGTGACGCTACAAGTCGAAAGGTCATGTTATATGGCTTTGGATTGACTGCCGACGGTCCGTTCAATCCACCAAAACGCCAGATCTCTGAGCCATTACCAAGGTCGTGGCCAGTTGTGCAATCGGCTCCATGCACGACAAGAAATGAACGCGTCCTATCACGATACATAAATGGTGAAGCATACGAGTGCTTACATTCGAACAATGCCTCCGTCTGACGATCAATAGCCCACAGTGTCTCCCCAGTCGACTTGTTCAGTTTGATGACCTTTCCGGTGCGGGCTGGGTCGTCCATTTTCATAGGCCCATGAATAAGCTGGAGATAAAGAAACTCTCCATCCAGTACTGGGGTAGAAGTCATACCAAATTGAATGTCAATCTCCCCAAACCGGTCATTGAGGTCTGTCTCCCACACGTGTTGTCCATCAATGGAGTAGCATGCCAAAACACCCGTGCCAAAACATACCCACACATGCTTTCCATCAGTTGTTGGGGATGGCGATGCCGAGTTTCCTTCGCCTGCTCGAGCATCCTGATTACCAGAGCAGACAGTACGTTTCCAGCGAAGAGTTCCATCTTGAAGATTGACACAAAGAAGGATGAGGTCTTCGCCGTCATTACTGGTTACAAAGACTCGATTCCCCCATGTGCAGGGGGTTGCCCCTCCACGGCCTGGCAGTTCAGTGCGCCACTCAACATTTTCTGTTTTTGACCATACCGAAGGAAGCTTTGCGGATGCGACTATTCCATCATTCTGCACTCCCCGCCATTGAGGCCAGTTATCAGCCCGTACTGCTCGATGATCTGTGACTAGAAAACAGAGAAGCCCAAAGAGACAAACCGATAGGCTCGCGTTGCCTACAGGTTGAAGAACGTGCCATTTCATGTTTCATTCCATGCGTTTGACTGTCACGAGGGGCACTTTAGGTATGCAACTGACCCTAGTCTTGATTAGGGTGCGCCTTAGCCGCATCTGCTTTCTGTACAGCCATTCTGGCCTCTGCAACTTCATCGAGAAACTCATGCGTCATGGCGGTAAGCTCTGCCTCAGACATTGGTTCGACTTCATCCATAATCAGCACAGATAGCTCTCCACGCAATTGGGCTGCCATCAGTGTTTTGTATTCTTCGAGTGAAAGATCGTCATGGTCATCATCTTCACTGCTAAGGAATTCAAATCCAATTCGCTCTTTTTCATCCCATCCATCAATATGGAACTCAACACCGTATTCATGAAACATAACATTGCGGGAAATGTTATAGCCTCTGGCCCGAAAAAGACGTGAGAGAATATCGCATGCATTTGTTTCAGATATTGTGTCAGACATCAGAAAACCTTTTACAGAAACATATCTCGACTGGGTTACATTTTCCCAAATCGATTGAGAGAACTAATAGGTTATCCGAATGCTGCAACTTGTTCCATAAGCCACTGCATTTGTCCTATGGACGATTACCTATTGGACGTTCCGCAGCCGGGCAACAGACAAAAAAACGTCAATGAAATACGTGAATTATGACATTTCATCATTGAACACTCGGTAGGGAATGAACTGCAAGGCCCCATGGCCCAACCGTTCCGACGATCTTTACCCGTATCTTCTCTTGACAGGATTTCAGATATTCGGTCACCATCACGTGTCTTTCAAGCTTGCAGAGTTGCAATAGTTTGCCTGTATTTTGACACTTTTGAGGACCAGATATGATTCGCCGTATTGGGATTTTCGTATTGTTTGTTTCGTTTGTTGTTGGTTACACACCATGTTGGGCCCAACCTAAGCAAACCGTTGATGCCGAACTTGAGCGACTATCTGGACATTGGCGGGTTCTTGAATTGATTGAAAACGGGGAAGAGGTTCCTGAGTCTCAGATGTCACAGTGGCTCCCAGGCGGTGGAACCCTTGAGATTGTCGATTACACAATCATCTTTGAGTCCCCGATGAGTCATGTCAAAAGTACCCGAAACTTTCGTATTGAGCCGAACGCATATCCAAAAAAAGTAACCATTCAAGATAAAGATACCGTTACGGGCACCGGCATCTATAAATTTGATGAAGGAAAGTTGATTTTGTGCCTATCGCGAGATGCCTCTGCGCTTCCAACAGATTTCTCAGCACCGAAGGGCTCATCACGACTTCTCGTAGTGCTCAGTAGCTATGCACCAGATGGGAAGGCAACTGCAGGCCGAACGACAGCAATTGCGCAACAACCACCAGTGAACGCCAATCCACCTGACATGACTGCTTGGAAGGCCTCAAACCCACCGCCTCAACCTGCACCGCAAGTTGTACCTGCTGGTGGGGTGACCTCCAAGATTCTCACCGATGCAGAAGTCAGTAAGATGCTGATTGGGACATGGCGTGAAAATGACTCAGAAGGATCCGTTGATCTTGTGTACAACGGTGATGGAACATTTCAAACCTACCGTTATTATCAAACCCTTTCCAATTTTCAGTATGTCTTTGTTCCAACACCAATTTCCACTGGCACCTGGCAAGTGCAAAATGGAAGGCTCATTACACATGTCACCGCATCATCACGGGCAAATATGGCAGGACAAACATTTATGCCATCAGTCCGATCTATTTCAGGAACAGATCTCATTCTGGTAGATAATTTTGGACGTGTCGATCGTGCAATACGGATGCGGTAGTACTGTTGTGCACGAAACCACCTCATTATTGCTTGTATCGCGTAGGGAGATTATGCCGTGCCTAACGCGGTGTCTTGGCGTCGAGATTTCGAAGTTTGATATTTTTTAGCCACACGGCATGGCCGTGAT
>JBDOMS010000240.1:0-3083 GCA_039831735.1 Pirellulales bacterium | reverse complement strand
ATCAATATCTCCCGCACGGAGACATTTTTGACAACTTGTTGCTCGGGTGTACTCAAGTTTGCATTTCCCTAAAAAATGGTCCTTGAATTGGTTCATACCGGCTGGTGTAAAAAGCACGGATGGATCCCAGCGTGGAACAAGAACATCACTTGGTCGACGAATGCACCCCTTTGATTCAAAAAATGTGAGGTAGGCTTCGCGAAGTTCATCGGCCTTCATATCGTCTCTGGCTCCGACAGGTGGAAAAGCATCATCAGAAAATAATACGCACTATACACATTGTGCCACGTTCATACGGAGGCCCCCAAATACCACCTCGTACATTGGCTCAGTTTTTGTTGAACTAATCCACATTGAGGGCGATATATGGAAGAAAAAACCACGATCGGCTCCGCTTGTGGCAGCCGATCGTGGGGAACCGGAATTCATGATCTTTGATGTGTTAATCACTTTTTGTGGGGGGCTTGTCCACTTCCACAACCATTTCCTTGCTTTCCATGATTTTCTTACGGAGTTCTTCTGCGACTTGAGGATTGTCTTTTAGGTACTGACGTGCTTTTTCCCTCCCCTGCCCAAGCTGACTGTCGCCATATCTGAGCCAACTTCCTGTTTTCTCAACAAGTTTGGCTGCAACAGCCAAGTCAAGAATATCACCTTCGAAGCTAATGCCGTCGGCGTGCATCATATCAAATTCTGCAACTCGGAAGGGTGGCGCCACCTTGTTTTTTACAACTTTGACGCGAACGCGTTGGCCAACAACCTCTTCGCCATCTTTTAGCGTGCCGATTCGACGAACATCAATTCGGCACGATGAGTAAAATTTGAGTGCTCTTCCACCAGGTGTCGTTTCAGGACTACCAAACATGACACCAATCTTTTCCCGAATCTGATTGATGAAGACGACGGTGGTCTTGGATTTTGCAATGGCTCCAGTAAGCTTCCGCATCGACTGACTCATCAATCGTGCTTGAAGACCGACAAACGAGTCACCAATCTCACCGTCAAGTTCTTTTTGAGGGACAAGAGCCGCTACAGAGTCAATTACAATAATGTCGACTGCGTTGCTCTTGATGAGCATTTCGGCAATATGCATTGCTTCCTCACCACTCGTTGGTTGGCTGACGAGGAGATTTTCAAGTGATATGCCAAGCTTTTTTGCCCAACTTGGATCAAGGGCATGCTCCGCATCAATAAAGGCTGCAATGCCTCCAGCACGCTGAGAGGCTGCTACTGCGTGCAGCGCGAGTGTTGTTTTTCCAGAGGATTCAGGGCCGAAGACCTCGATAATTCGTCCCCGAGGGAACCCCTTTCCGCCAAGCGCAAGATCTACAGACAAGCTGCCAGAGGCGATGCCCTCAACAGGAGCCTGCATATCAGCGCCAAGGGGCATGATGGACCCCTCGCCAAACTCTTTTTCGATTTGGGAAAGTGTATTCTTGAGGGCTGGATTACCATCGAGAAATGGCATTGACGCCTTGCTTGCTCCCTGGTTTTTTGAACTCACTTTCTTTCGAGAGTTCGATTTTTCTGATTTTGTTGGCTTTGCCATCCGACCATTTACTCCTGCTGCCATAACCATGGCGATTCCTCCTAAGTTTCCCAGCGCCTCGTCGGGGTGGTTGCTTCGCCACCATAGATCGAGCGATTGACCGTAGAAACGTATACTGTACGACAGTATAGTATCGGCTTCTTTGGGAATCGGCAAGAGAAATTTTCTGGCTATGTTCTCCTAAAATTCTAAAACGATAGCATTTGCTTATATTTTGCAATTCGAGTGTCAAGGTCCTCCCGATTAATGTTTGCAAGTCGGTCGAGACTGAAATCCTCGACCGTATAACTCGCGGTAATGACACCATAGGCAAGCGCCTCCTTCAGGGCTTGTGGATCGAATCGATTCAGCGATGCGAGATGCCCCATCATGCCACCGGCAAAACTGTCTCCTGCACCAGTCGGATCTAAGACTCGAGCCGTCGGATACGCTGGAACCACGTACATTTCATGGTCACTAAAAAACATCGCGCCATGTTCACCCTTCTTAATGACCACAAATTTGGGACCCATTTTTTGGACAGTGTGGCCTGCCCGAACCAAGTTCTCATCCTCCGCCAGCAGTTTGGCTTCAGCATCATTGAGCACAAGTCCATCGACTCGCTTCAAAAGTTCTTCGAGTTCATCACGTTGGATATTGATCCAGAGGTCCATTGTGTCAGCGACAGTCAGTGAGGCCTCTGGTATCTGGTCAAGTACCGATAGTTGTGTTGTAGGCGAGGCATTGCCGAGGAAAACAAACTTTGCTTTTTTATGATGCTCCTTAAGTTTCGGCTTAAATTCTCCAAAGACGTTGAGGTGTACCTCAAGTGTTTCACGGTCATTCATGTTAGGAAGGTAACGGCCTCGCCAGCGGAAGGTTTTGCCTCCAGGAATCACTTCTATGCCACTTGTGTCGATTTCCTGCGACTCCAAAAACGTGGTGTGTTTTTGTGGCCAATCCTCACCGACGGTTCCAATCATTTGCACTGGCGAAAAAAATCTCGCGGCATAAGAAAAAAAGACTGCTGAACCCCCAAGGACATCGTCCCGGCTATCTGTGGGGGTTTCAACACAATCTAAGGCAACGCTTCCAACAACAAGCAAGGGCATGAGAAAGACTCTCCTTTTTCAAACACATTAGACGAAAGAACGCTAGGTAGGCTAGATGGTACGAATCTAATGCAATTCCGTCTATTCAGCTATAAAGAACATAGCTGGCATGCCAAACTTCATCGATATATGAGACTCCAGTAGACTCTATCAATTCACGAGGAGATATGACCGGTGTTCCAAATATCTACTATCTGCCGGATGGTTGGTGCTGTAACTATTTGTGTTGTGTCATGCTCGACGAGTGTGGTTCGAGGTGACGATTGGCCCCAATGGATGGGACCTCATCGAGACAATGTTTGGCGAGAAAAAGGTATCATTTCAACGTTTGCTGACCACCCTCCAAAGTTACTTTGGCGAGTGCCCATTGGTGGAGGATACGCTGGAGCGGCTGTGGCTGATGGCCGGATTTTTGTTTGTGACTACTCCCCGACGGCACCTTC
>JBDOMS010000134.1:0-3093 GCA_039831735.1 Pirellulales bacterium | reverse complement strand
ATAGAAGCGTAATGACGCATAGTGCCTACCCCAGTGATCATTCGGATACGAAATTCGAGTATATATCATTCCGATGATTTGTTGGAGCATCTAGCACGTCTCACGCAATTGCGGCATACTAAAAAAGCATTCTCAAACTCCGATGGCTCCCCAGAGTCCTCATATGGCTGCTCATTCTGCCAAACACGATCCTGCACGAATTCCCGACGATCGGCTTACGATCGAGCAACGAAAAGATGGAACCCTAGTTGTGCGAGTACGCTCAACTGGAACGGAGGATGAACGACTTCCAGATGCCGTGTTCTCCTTTCGATGCGGCGACCCTCAATACTCATATTGGCTCAGTCGCTATCAGAAGCCGTAGGCACACGTGTGACTCATTCTTCACGAGAACTCGCAATAAGAGTAATAAACTCACGATTACTTTTAAACTTGGACAACTGCTTCGTGAGTTGCTCCATAGCATCTACATGATGCATCGAAGATAACGTTCTCCGAAGCATGTTAACCGCGTGGAGCGTATTCGGATCAAGCAATTTCTCTTCACGCCGTGTACCTGATTGAGAAATATCAATAGCAGGCCAGACGCGTCGATCTGCCAACTTACGATCGAGCACCAACTCCATATTGCCTGTGCCTTTGAACTCCTGAAAGATCAACTCGTCCATTCGGCTTCCTGTATCGATCAGGGCCGTCGCAACGATGGTCAGTGATCCTCCTTCTTCAAAAACACGAGCTGTGGCGAAAAGCTTTTTTGGAATATCCAGAGCCTTGATATCAACGCCACCAGACATAGTCCGACCCGTATTTCCGACCCACTTATTGAACGCTCGTGCCATTCTCGTAATGGAGTCCATAAGTAGAAAGACGTCCTTGCCCGCCTCAGCCATTCGCTTACACCGCTCGATAACCAATTGCGACAGACGCACATGACTTTCTACGTCACAGTCAAGGCTACTTGCCAGCACTTCTCCCTCAACACTACGTCGCATGTCAGTGACTTCTTCGGGACGCTCATCAATCAGCAACATCACAAGATCCAACTCTGGATGATTGGCTGAGATAGCCTGTGATACCTGCTGAAGCAAAACGGTCTTTCCCGTCCGAGGAGGGGCAACAATCAATGCCCGCTGGCCCTTGCCGAGTGGCGTGAGGAGATCCATCACGCGTGTTGTGATTGGTTGTTGGGCCGTTTCCAGACGAAGCCATGCTTCAGGATTAATGGGCGTTCGCTGATCGAAGGACTTCACATTGGCCCAATCCTCAACAGACATGCCTTCTATTTCATCAATTTCTCGAACCCGCGGCCCCTGCTGTCGACGGCCAGCTTGTACCTTGACTTTGAGCAAAACGCCTTCACGAAGACGGCATCGATCGATCATGGTGGCTGGAACAAAAGGGTCTGTCCTGTCACGGACGTAGTTGGTTTCCGGACTCCGCAGAAAGCCGTAGCCGTTGGGGTGCATTTCTAGCACTCCACTCCCCGACTCCAATGGAATTGGCTCACCGTTCTCGGCAACCTCAGGCTCCGTGTCAGGAGGAGGCTGCATGCCCTCCCCTTCCATATCAACAGCCCCAGCGCCAGCCGGCACAGGACCACCTCCACCACGACGGTAACGACGACGACGACCGTAACCACCACCTTGCCCTTGGCCACCCCCGTAGCCCCCACGCGACCTTGATCGCCTCCGCTTCGCCATAGAACAATTCAACCTCTCATTAGGAGAGCACCACACCGTTCACCGGCACGCTGCCGGAAAGAAAAACTACTGGACGCAATGAATTCATCCATCACACCAGAAACACACAAGTGGCACCATTTTATTGGTTTCGCCCCGCAAAAGCGGGATTATGAATCATGCGCCTGCCCTGACTGCTTACGCGGTCGATGACGAGCACTCTGGATGCGAAATGAACTGGAAACCACTCCCAGACCACCGAGGGTGAAATCAGTACACACACTGAAATCAAATGGAATAACCCAAGGACTTCTCAGTCGCACACAGAAAGATGATTCAAAGTTATTTTGAAACAACAGAAGCACAAAGTTTCAAAACGTTATGAAAACTGATGTGTAGGAGTATCCGAACGCCCAGCCTCACTGTCAAGTGTCAAGAAACAAACGTCTCGAAACTCCCATTTTAACGGCTATTTTTCCCCGTTTTTCTCCTTCAACACATAAAAGGGAAGCACTGGCAGTCTAGGCAAAAATCCTTTCTGAAACGTAATTCAACCGACCGTTCCAGCCGATACTCTCACAAAGCATCTGACGAACACAAGCTGTCGTCAGCCGAGCCGAAGGTTTCAGACGACCATGCCCAAGGGACTTGTTATGTTGAGTCAGAGACTTCCTTCTTTGCAATTCATCGCCTCTCTTGCAATCGCCTGTTTGCTTACAGCACCTTGCTGGGCAACAGAAAAGGAGAAGCGGATTCCGTGGCACCCATCGATCGAGGAAGCGAAAGCTGCAGCAGCGATCAGCGGCAGGCCCGTCCTTGTTGTTTTTGGTGCTTCCTGGAGTGATGCCAGTGTTGCATTGTATGAAACAACACTTCAGAACTCAGAAGCGATCGCAATTGTCACCGCATGTTTTGAGCCTGTGCAAATCGACGTGGATGTTGATCCGCTTACGACAAAAAATATGGGAGTGACGTATCTTCCGTCTGCCTGTGTCATCGATCACGATAATCGTGTTTTATCATCTTTTGATTGCCCTGAGTCTCCGGCCAGTTTTATTGCCGCGGCTGGCAAGGCCGTTCAAGATGCAGCAGCAGCGCGACAGGAAACGGTGGCAATGACACCTGTTCAACCGCCACAGACGCCTTCGTCCCCAACACAAGCACAATCCCCTTCTTCAGGAATCATTTCATCTTTATCACCACAAGAACAACAAGCCTCGACCACAGCAACTATCCCTGTCTCATCGTTTTCGAACCCTTCTTCATCACCAGTGCCCTCACATTCACCCGCTGCAGAAAACCGACCGCTCTCACGATTCTCGACAGCATCACAAACGGCACCGACACCATCACTAGGAAGCACTGCAAATCCAGTGTCCCCAAACCCAATGGAGTATGCTCCACGAAATACATG
>JBDOMS010000037.1:1005-3100 GCA_039831735.1 Pirellulales bacterium | reverse complement strand
CAATGCCTTCATACGCACGGGCAGACCAGTATTCACTATGACCATTGATCACCACAGCTTCATAGCCATCTAACAGACTCGGATTCCGGTCCACATCACGATCTGTCAAGACGTCATAGTCGTACCCATGCTCATCCAACCAGAGATGAAGAAAACGCTCCCCTCGCATCAGATGACTATACGAATTATTGATGTACGTCTTATCGGGCCCCGCTGCAGGCCACGGCAGCTTCATACCAACTTTATATGTGGGCTGACCGTGGGAATGATCTCGATAACAACTGTACGCCGGCGCGAGAGGCTGACTGTTTTCAAGGCCGCGAGTACCCATGAGCACATGTCCTGGAGGGCGATTCACTGGAAAAGGTACCGCGTTATATGCCAACCAGGTATTTGATGAAACGAGAACCAGCAAACGCGGTTGTGGTTCAGTCGACCCACGCCTCACAACAAATGAAGTAAAAGAACGCCTCGGTTCGCCATCTATTTCAAAATCAAAACGGCCCGCGTAGATACCAGATTTGGAATGAGATGGCACGCGAAACGTATGACTGATATCCCAACGTGCGTTGTAGAGTTCATCTGATGCCAACCGCAAACTATGACCGCGATTGGCGTCCAGCGTGGGATCATATGCCAAGTCGTGCCGATCGATGGCAGATGCATCAAAACTTGGCCCACCGATCATCCACGTGCCTCGGTTAATAATCTGACCGTGTCTTCCATCAGTACCAGCATCGGCAACATGCGTTCCGTGTTCTTCAACAAATGGCCAGCACGCAAGCACCGCAGTACCCGTCGGAAGCGTGAGTCCACGACCGTTAAGTCGTTGCCGAATCGACAGTTCCTCACAACGTGCATTCATCTGCAGCGAACCATCGGCAATCTGGCGAGGACCAACAGAAACACTGGTGGATCGTTTCAACTGGCGGGCGGCGTCATCATGCTCATCAGCCGGAAGTGCTCGGTCGTAGATAGCAACCATAGCGATATCGCCATCATAAAAATTATCTGCCACACCCTCACTGCCATATGCACCAATTCGAATCGCGGTCTTGCCCGGTCGCACGACGCCTTGAAATGGAAACTCACTGACTAATGTCCCGTCAATAAAAATGCGCTTGATGCGTCCATCCCACGTACCCGCGATATGATGCCAGCGTTGCGTTGTCATCAAACCTGGCTCTGTCTGATGAAGAGACGAGTGATTAAATTCACCACCATCACCTGTCAGAAAGACAACTCTTCCATGATTCAAAAACAGACCAATCCCGCTCTTATGAGGAAAATCATGCTGCGTCACCAGACCTTGCCAGCCTGTAAGACTGAACGGACGGATCCAGCATTCAAGCGTCAGTTGCGATAATGGCTTTCCTGATGGCAGACCTTTATCAACGTGGACGTATGACCCCGGATGAATTGACTGAGACTGCGGCTTCGGCTCATAAAAAGACTCGAGCACCGTGTCTTTTGATCGTTTTTCCGGATCCTCACCAAACCTCACCACACTCAAACGATAGGGGACCTCACTACTCACTCGAAATGCAATGTCTTCCCCTGCAGCAATACTTTTTTGTGCATACGCATGCAGCCCGGGCACAGTCACCTCCCGATGAGGTGGAGGCCTTTGCGCAGAAGGACTTTCGACACCAGCACCTGCCATTGACTTTGAATCCTTCAAAAAAGATACGAGATCAGCAATCTCTTCCGGTGACAGAATTTTGTCATATCCATCAGGCATCAATGAGGTATTCGAGTAGCTTGCCTGCTCGATGTCCGTGTAAGCAACACGTTGCATGGCGCCCTCTGCTGATGCGAGAAACATAGCATTTTCGTTCTCTTGTACCACCAGCCCTGAAACGACCGTGCCCTTTTTTGTGACAACGTTCACCGTCTCGTGATACCGGGCAATGGATGCACTCGGCAAGACAATGGCTTCCAGAAGATCCCGCTCGCTTCGAACGGCACCAATGCTGGTCAAGTCAGGACCAAACCTAACTCCCGCTTGCCCACTGAGATGGCACGTAACACAGTTTGCTTTCTCACGATTGTGAAAAAAGTTTTTGCCACGTTGCGGATCACCTTCGGAAAGAAA
>JBDOMS010000037.1:0-995 GCA_039831735.1 Pirellulales bacterium | reverse complement strand
GGCCGCAAGACGCTGTTTCTGTAGCTCAACCATTTCAGGGTTTGGTGGATCAGGCTTTGCAAGGCGAATCTCTGGGTACTGAGCAACCGCAGTGTTCTGCCTATCGAGCTGCAGCATGTGCCGAACCTGCTTTGTGATCAGATGTCCTTCAGGCAGACCACGCACGTCACCAATCTCATAGATGGCATACAAAATTGCATGCTTCAAAAAGGGATCCATGTCTGATGAGTAGCACTCAAGGAGTGGTCTGACCGCTTCACGCTGACCAATTCTGCCAAGTGCCATCACTGCCACACGCAGAACATGTGGATTCTCATTTTCTGAAAGCCTATCAATCAGTTCTGCCACGGCAGCCTGGTCCCTCCACAAGGAAACACTCTGCATCGCAGTTATGCACACTGTGGGATCTGACGCCTTGATGAATTGCCGAATGAGTTTACGTGCATCTGCACCGGGGATTCGGTGCAGGGCCCAGATGGCTGAAACTCGCGCAGGAGACAAACGCACTGCTTCAATATTGTCTCTCGATGCCAGACTATCAATCGCACGCTTGACAACCGCTGGCCGCTCGTCGGACAACCATGCAACCTGAGGATTCCGCCAATCAAGCGCAAGACCACGAGGATCCTCAATCTTGGCCGCACCCTTCTTTTTCACCCGATAGATTGCACCAAGAATATCTGGCTTGGCAATCTTGGAAGTCGGACAGCAGATCATATACCAACTGCCGGTATCGGCAATAAGCAAACTGCCGTCAGCATCCTCGATGACGTCTGTTGGATGAAAGTCTGTCTGGTCACTCTCAATAAACGTATTTACCTTTGAATCAAACGAGGACTCGACTTGAGAAAGCTGATGTCTGGAAAGACGTCGGGTATTGAATTCTGTGCAGATCAGGTCGCCACGCAGCCCCAAAGTAGAGTTCTGTGGCATGACAATTCCTGATGGAGCTGCTGGCCCGAGGTGCGACAGTACAGGAAGCAGGTCACCTGTGG
>JBDOMS010000352.1:5786-13995 GCA_039831735.1 Pirellulales bacterium | reverse complement strand
CCGCAGTGCACTGCCAAAGGCTACCGCGATGACAACCCGCGCGATGCCAATGCAGCTGTGCGTCGTGCGCGTGCTGCAAGCGCTTCTGGATCATCTGAATCACGATGTATGGCTGTGAGTTCGTCAGGCTCTTGAACAAGGTCAAAGAGGCGGCCATCGTTATACAGTTTCCAGCGTTGATCTCGAACCCATCGGAGTCCGCTTGCTTTTCCATCCGGCTCAACACCACCTGGCTTGGGGAGAACAGCGGATTCAGCGTAGGCCCATGTTCGTTGTGTTGCTTCTCCGCCTTTCAGGCGATTTGCAAAACTTATTCCGTCGACAGCATGATCGTTTGGGCATTTTCCTCCTGCGAGGTCCAGAAATGTTGGAAGGAAATCACTCATATCGATCAGGTCATCCACCACTTGGCCGGGCTGTATGGTGCCAGGCCAGTTTGCGATCAGCGGGACATTTGTGCCGTCGTCGGTAAGCTTCTTTTTGCCCCCACGGATTGTTTTGCCATCCTGCTGTGAGAAGACCGGAGTCGTAATCAGTTTCTGCCCTTCAGAGCGAATGATGATGTTCGCCGGAGTGCCATTATCAGCAATAAAGATGATCAGCGTATCATTACGAAGGTCAAGTGCTTCTAAAGCAGCTACGAGTCTTCCCACATTTCGATCCATTTCGGCCACCATCTCCGCATAACTGTCATATCGATCAAAAGGGCCATGCGGGACTGGTGTCTTGAGATCATCTGTCACCTCATGGCATACCGCCATCGAGTAATAGGCAATAAAGGGTTTTCCCTGACACGAACGCATGAAATTGATGAGTCCCCGTACGTAGAGATCGGGTCCGTAGTGGCCAAGGGTATCCTGCCGAACGTCGCCATCATTGTAGATCATTGGCTCGTAGTAACGAGGCCCCTCGTGCCAACCGAACAGATCAGAGTGTTGGAAGCCAAGTTGTTGTGGATGATCTGGTGTATCACCAAGGAGACACAACTGCCACTTGCCAGCGACATATGTCTGATAGCCAGTTTGAGTCAGCAAATTTGACCAGGTGAAAGGTTCTTGGCTTTTTGGAAAATCCCCCCACCGTACTTTCCCGTGCCGGAAAGGATACTGTCCAGTCATGAGTGTGAGACGGGTGGGGTGGCAGACCGGCATGCTAAACGCGTGCGTAAACTTCATGCCTGTTCGAGCTAACTCGTTCAGGTGAGGTGTTGGATACGACTCTCCTCCGTAGCATTCGAGCACTTCCTGGCCGACATCATCCGCAAGTATGAAGAGAATATTGGGTTGAGCAGACGGCTTTTCATCAGCAACCCCAGATGCTGTAAGGAGCTCAACCAAAATCACACAAAGACACAGGAGGGAAAGAGAGCGATTCACCAGTCATGTTCCTTTTGTCAGGAGTAATGTCTCAGTATGCAAGGTGTTCGCCGTCTGCCGAACGGGTCGGCGTTCGATAGAGAAACGCATCTGAGGTGAGGAGAGATACGATCAATGCTTTCATGCTTCCGCCACTGTCTCGGTAGGCCCGATGGGCAGCTTGAAGAATTGGGCCATCGTGGAGGGTTTCATTACGCCCCATCCAAAACCGGAAAGCATGCCGAACAAATACCTGTTCAGCCCGTTCACTCGATGCAATGCGTTCAATCATATCCATGGCATTGTCGACCGGACCATCGAGCCTGACATCGCCTGAATCAATGATTTCACCTGTTGTCACAACCGGCTTGTCGAGTTCTGTCGTTCGGTATAGTCCGGAATGGTTATACATTTCAAATGGCAGCCCAAGCGGATCCATCTTTTGATGGCATGTCCAGCAATAATCCTGCTTTGTCACCTCCATTCGCTCTCGGAGTGTTTTTTTAGGTTCATCAGGAAGCATGGCGTCGACCGTGATGGGTATGTCAGGGAGTCCTCCACCCAGCAACCTTTCTCGAACCCATCTTCCGCGGCGGATCGCATGATTATCCATGGCGTCTGAGTGTGACACCAGCCAGCTTGGATGGGTGAGAATGCCCATTCTCTGTTCATGTGGCGCCTCAGCAAGTATGCGGTTTGGGTTGAGTGAGCCATTCCCGAAGCTTCGCCGACTGACTCGTGCAAACATGGATGAGCCTGAAAAAGGAAATTCACTGACAGTGTGGTTGACCGTCGGTTGACGCCGCTTTTTCTTTGCCTTGGGTGGCTCTTGACCAGGATTGGCTTTTTTCCAGGCTGCCAGTTCTGCTTCAGCTTTACGTTTGGCTTCCTCAGCTGCTACTTTCTCTGCCGCCCGCGAGTGCTCTACTTCTGACTTTGTTCGTCGTCGACCAAAGTACAGGCTATCACCCTTGGTGACGACAGCCTTGTGTGTTGTCAGCAGTTGTCGAAGGACATCCTTGTCTTCCTTGAGGATTAATTCGACAAGCCTGTCAGTGCTTGCTGTTGCATTAAACATTGCCCGGTAATGAGATTCAGGTTTTCCTGGTACTCCAGTATCACCAAGTGCGCGGGTATCTTTGCAGATATACCCGCCTCTGTCATAGTCAAAATAGTCACGAAAAAACTGGAGGAGACGGGGTTTGCGGATATGCTCATCGTCGAGCATGCGGGAGACTTCCCGTTTCACGTCTTCCCGTGTTCGCATGCTTCCCCGAATGACATGTTCCCGCAGTACGGCATCAGGCTTGATGTATCGAAGTGCATGATTAACAGCTAGCCCAAGTTCCCAGTCCTGCAGCATGATGCGGCCGTATTCGTCTGGGGAACCATACTGGACAAGTTCAGGACGAAACAAGGCGTCACGGTCGAGAAAGATTGCAGAGAGTCCAAGAACAACGCCATCTGTGTGTCCAAGTTTTGTGATCGTTTCCTTTACAATTTCAAGATAGCGATCAGATTCAGCTTGTTCTGGTGGACGAAACGTGAGGGCTTCAAAAAGAAAGGCAATGGCAGACAAGAGCTGATCATCCGTTGCTGGTTCATGTTCAAGGACATCAATCACGGGGGTCAGCGGGCGGACGATCTTGGTGCTGTATACGATACTCGTCAGCAAGCCGCGGATATCGCCTTCGGGACAGTCTTCAGACTTGAAGTATTCGTCAGGTGTGTCCGTGATTTGTTCGGGACGTGCGATACTCAATGGACCGAATGCCATGTAACGAAGAATATCATCGGCAATGCTCAGTATCTGGGTCGATTCGGCACTGTTGACAGAATAGAAGTTGGGATAATTTTCGAGACCAAATTCACGGGCACTTGAAAAGACAGCCGGCACACTTTTCACAGCCGTTGCATAGGCGACGGTACCTCCTTGCCATTGGAGAATGCGATCGGTTCCAAAATAGAGCTTCAGTTCACCGCCATGATTTGTTGGAACCCTGTCACCGTGTGTACGGAGTCCTGGTTTCTTGGGGTCATAGGCAGGCTCTGTATTGATAAGTTCATTTAGGCGAGTGATGTGCTCTTGTGGCGTCACTCGCCACAGACGTGCCGGCGACGACGCAGGCGCAAGCTCGATGCCTTCAGGGAGGTTTTCGAACAGAAGGTCATGTGCAACGAAATTTCCCTTGTCAGGATCAAGATGAGCCCGAAATCCCCCATGGTGACTCATTGCAGCGCTGAGGTTTTGGACAACCCAATCACTAAAGCGCAGGCGTTCGATGATAGGCGGTTGCTCGGAATCTTTTGGTGGCATTTCTTGGAGCGCGACCTGCGCCCAGATGGATTTCCAAGCGATCGCGTTGACATCATCAATGGCGTCGATCGTGTCAAGAGAGAGGCCGGCCTCCGGCTCACTTCCGCTGTGGCAATCAACGCAATAGGCACGCAGAAACGGTCGGGCCCGCTTGTCGAGGCCACCCGCAACAGGTGCACCAGGAATATAGTGTTCGTCCGGCAACGCCTGACGCGGCATACCAATAAAGAGTAAGGCTCCGACAAGAGACAGGCTATGCCAGAGGCCAAACGAATGAGCCGTGTTTTTCCAGAACCAGAAAACACGTCTCATGCGAGCACATCCCCGAGGAGACCATTGCCCGAGTCAAACTTCTTCGCAAGCTTGTCGGTCATGTTGAATCGCTGGCATGTCGAGCCGGCGACTTGCAAAAGCGTCGTGTACAACGAATTGATGGGGCGTTTGCCATCCACTTGCGTAAAACATCCAGTGCGAAACGCACCATCAAAATTACCAAGCAACATCACCGGCCAGTTGGACCCATTCGTATGCTGCTTATCTGCGTTGTTGCTGGTGTACACGATGAGTGTGTGATCCATCATTGAGCCACTTCCTTCCGGAATGTTGTCCAGTGTCTCCATGATCTTTACCAGCATCCGGCTGTTGTATTGCCGAATCTTGATCCAGATAGGGTTGTCAGGTTGATTCATGTGGCCAAGGTTATGGCCCTGTTCCTCAACCCCGAGGCCTTTCCATGCTCCAAAAATCTCACCCCGGCCCGATCCAATGGTCAGGGTATTGGTAATGCCTGAGGCAAGTGCGGAGATGCCGAGTTCGAGTAAGGCGTCATGCCAGTCTGTTTCGTATTCGGGATGACGATAACGATCGTCAGCTTCAGGAGCAAACTTTTTCAAGTGTTCAGATACACCGCCAAGTTTGTGGCGGAGATTGTTGATGTCCTTAAACCCATTGACAAATTGTTGGTACCGTTGCTGTTCAGTAGCCGGGAGATCAATGCCTTCAGCTGTTGCCTGATGCTGAATTTGATCAAGGACATACGAGCGAGCGTCAAACTGCTTCCGAATGGCTCCTGTTGAGATGCCCCCATACAGCAATTGATAGAGTTGATTTGGGTTGGAATACATGAAGATCGGTTGGTCCGGTCCACTCGCTGAGAGCGTGGCGATGGTCGGCTTGTTGGTCATGTTCTCAAGGGAATCCATGCCAATGCAGAGGTGCGGCAGAAGTGTCTCAGGAAGAACTTTACTCAATTCATAGTCAATGGTGGATGCGCGGGGCGCAACGCCATCGCCACCTCGGTAGCCGCCGAGTGCTCCAAAAAAAGCACTGTGCGATGGACTGGTGTGCTGACCATGTAAACCATTAATGATGTGGAGGCGTTCCTTGTATGGTTCTAAAGGCTTTATGGGTTCAGGGAGGGAATGGTTGGCAAGTGAACAGTTGCCTGAAACGCCCTGAGGGATACATGTTTTTGGATCAAATCCCTGATTCTGCAGAAAAAAGATAATCCGCTTTGGAGCACTTGTCGTTGGCAAGGGTGATGCGCTGGCCAGAAGTGGAAGGGGAGAGCCTCCGAGACTTAACGCTGCACCTGTCCCTGACGCAATGCCTTGGAGTATTGTTCGTCGATTGAGCATGACAGATCCTTGTGGAATGAAATGAAGGAGTCTCGGTGACTCGTGATGAGGCCTCAGCGAATCAGCATAGATAGAATATCGGTGGTCATTGCGGGGGAACGTCAGGAATTGAAAAAATAACTAAGAAAATGCAGGACTCGCGTATTCAAAGGCGTTGGACATGAGCCGACGGAACCAAGCAGTCATATGAGGTCCACCGTTCGTGAGACTTTTCTCCTTCCATCATAAACGGCATACCATGCAAAAAGTCGCGTAAACTCTTTATATTGTGACACCGTAGGCCGAGGCCAGCAAGTTCGTGTTCATACAGCAAAAATAGTGCGGTTTTCCCTGAGTCTGTTTCCACAAAGGAGTAATTGCGGGTTGAGGAGAGTATATGTTGAGCTTTCTGCCAGCGGAACGCTCCGGACACCGAACAGTGTGTCTGACAGACGATTTCGTTTGCTGATTACGCATTTTACTGATTACTCATGTAGAGGCGATGCAATAGATGGCTGACACGATTGACACGTGGAGAGTTCCCGACACAACCTCGCTTCCTGCCAACTGGGAGGGAAGGGAATTACTCGCACGCAAGGACTGGAAGATTCGCTTTTCAGATGATGAACGTGCTGAGTTCATGGCAGCCGTCGAAGCATATGGGCAACACGCCCGAAATCCGGATGCATGTGCTGAGACAGCGCCTGTACTTCCAAACCTTGCAGCCAAGATGAAGCAGATTCAGTTGTCATTGGAGCACGGCAGTGGTGCAACCATGATCGAAGGACTGCCTGTCGAACACCTTCTCAACACGAGTGCAGATGATCACGACAGGGTGATTGAACAGATCAAACAGGTGTTTGCGGACGTTTGCAGTTACCTTGGAACACCCTTGTCGCAAAGCGCTGCAGGAGAGAAGGTATTTAGCGTGCGAAACGAGGGATATGCAGATGATGATGCTCGTGCGCGTGGTCCAAATACATCAAAACGATTGAGCTTTCACACAGATCGCTGCGATGTCATTGCATTTCTGTGCCTCAGACAGGCAGCCTCCGGTGGTGAGAATCAGGTTGTCAGTTCTGTTGCAGTGTACAACCGGATGATGCATGAACGGCCAGATCTCGTGGCCTGTTTGATGCAGCCATATTATTACAAACGTCATAACGTCGATACCGCAAACACGCGACCATGGTGTCAGCAACCGATTTTTTCTTTTACGGATGGTTTCTTTGCTGCAAGTCTATTGCGTGTGTTGATTGAGCGGGCGTATGCCATGCCAACGTTGCCAGATATGACAGACCTGCAGCGGGAAGCGTTGGATGAACTTGAAGCCATAGCTGAGCGAGAGTCGATGCATGTGTCATTTACTCAATCGCCGGGAGATGTACTGCTACTGAATAACTGGGTGACACTGCATCGCCGTACAGCCTTTGTGGATGATCCGGATCCCATGCAACAACGACATATTCTGCGGGCCTGGTTGAGCATGCCGAATAGTCGGCCCATCCATCCATTATTTTTGGATAACTATGGCGCCACCGAGGCCGGCGCTATTCGTGGCGGAATGATTGCGGCAGGCAACGATGTGGCACCTCACAAATAATTGTGATGTCACGATACCAATGCCATCTGAAGGAATAATAAGACGTAATTTAGAAGAAGACGTTTTCTGGGGCTGTGTTTTGGATTAGCCTACAGTTCTGAGATCCATAGGAAAGGAAAGCCAATGTCTGAAGCATCATGTCCGTTGACGAGTCAGCAAGTGGTGGAACTCTACTTTATGGAGCACCGAGCAAAGCTTTTGGATATTGCAGCCTTTCTTGATCGTCTGGAGCGGGCGGAGGGCGAGGAGGGAAAGCAGGATGTACGGGTTCGAGCGCTACGGAAGGCCATCAGGATGCTGGCGGACCACACGAGTGACAAAACGGCTGATCGCGTTCAGCAATTGCTTTCCCTGTTGAGTGATCACACCACCGACCCTATCCCGGTTGCACAGACACAGTCAGCCCTTGGAGCTGATCCGCATACCGATTATTGAACGGAAGTTGACGAACGATGGCGTACATTGATCCACACATTCATATGGTGAGTCGAACAACGGATGACTACCGGGCCATGGCGCAGGCAGGCTGTGTTGCCATCACCGAACCAGCATTCTGGGCAGGCTTTGATCGTTCAAGTCCTGCAGGGTTTTTCGACTACTTTCGACAACTCACTGAGGTCGAGCCAAAGCGTGCGGCTCAGTATGGCATTGCGCATCACTGCTGGTTGTGTATTAATCCAAAAGAAGCAGAGGACCCCGTCTTTGCTCGTGAAGTCATGGGAATCATTCCTGAGTTCTTAGATAAGCCTAATGTGCTCGGCATTGGAGAGATTGGTCTCAACAAAAACTCTCGAAATGAACTCACCATTCTTGAAGAACAAATTGAGATAGCAAAGAAGCATCAACGTCTCATTCTGGTGCATACACCTCACCTTGAAGACAAGCTCAAAGGGACACGAATGACAATGGATGCAATACAAAATGCAGGCGTGGATCCAGGCAGAGTCCTGATTGATCATGTTGAAGAACACACGGTTGCAGAAGTCTTAGACCGAGGCTTCTGGGCTGGCATGACGTTGTATCCAGATAGCAAATGCACTCCCCAGCGGGCCGTAGACATCATCGAGTGCTTTGGAAATGAACGCCTGTGGATCAACTCTGCTGGTGACTGGGGGCCAAGTGATCCCATGTCCGTGCCGAAGTGTCACGTCGAGATGCGTCGTCGTGGCCATACACAAAGCCTGATTGAAAAAATCAGTCTGATAAACCCGAAAACGTTTTTAGAGCAAAGTGGTCGGTTTGTATTGCCGCAATGAGGTCGCTCTTCTAGCCAATTTGCTACCAATACATGGTCGATAATTGACTGCGTTCCTGCAGT
>JBDOMS010000352.1:0-5776 GCA_039831735.1 Pirellulales bacterium | reverse complement strand
ATGGGAAACGTGGCCGAAGACCACAGCTAGAAAAAACAATATGCCAATACGACTGCGCCGAGGATGCCGAGCGATATGATGATCAACAGTATGAGATGCGGAACATATTGGCCGACTGGGGTCGTAATAGCAGTTTGACATTGAGGGCAGATTTTTGTTCGTCTTGCATGGTTGGAATGCCAAAGCAGATCCCAGCCGCTAAGCACCCAGAAAGGTGGCTTGGCTTGTTTGAATGCTCCCCGATAGTTGCACGATGGACATTGCATCGTTGTTGGGTGATTGTTGTTCATGCATCGCTATTTTTGAGAGTGCAGGGGATGTATGTTTTTTGCATAGTTTTATACTACGCCATCGCAATTGATATAACAAAAGATTGATTCTTCTAATCCAAATAATAAAGGAATGAAGCGAGATGCATTAGTCTGAGTGTGTATGGAGTGAATGATTGAAAGATTTGGTATTCAGAAGTGAGAAGGAAGTTTCATGACACAAACACGTTGGACCAAGACCAGAAGGCTTGGCATAGTATTCTCGATTGTTCTGTGCGTCGTTCAACATGGTGCATGTGCTGCACCACATTTTCTATTGATTACTGTTGACGATATGAGTTGTGATTCTGTTGGTGCTTTTGGTTGCACACTTGCCGGTACAACTCCTCATATCGATCAACTTGCAGCCGAAGGGCTTCGTTATGACTATGCACATGTTCAGACTGGAAGTTGTTTTCCATCGCGGAATGTCATGTGGTCTGGGCGATACTCTCACAATACTGGAGTCGAGGGCTTTTATCAGGTTCGTGATACCACCTATCCCCACCTTGTCGACGTCATGCAACAGGCTGGATACTTTGTTGGTATCCGAGGGAAAGTGTCTCACTCAACACCCTATCAGCCGTACGGGTGGGACGCGGACCTCACCACACTTGATGGTATAAAGCAGCATACCAAGAATCCTCAGTCGTACTATCACTCCACTCAACGTGGTATTGCCTTGGCAACGCAAGCCGGCAAACCCTTTTGCTTGAATATCAACATTTCTGATCCGCATAAACCGTTTTATGGAATGGTTGGTAAAGGAGGCAGTGCAAAGGATCCCTATGTTCCAACAAGAATTTTCACTGCCGAGGAAGTGCCGGTTCCTGGTTTTCTCTTTGACAGTCCCCAGGTGCGTGACGAATTAGCGCATTACTATTCGTCGGTACGTCGGGCTGATGACTGCGTGGGGTATATCCTGCAAGCTCTCAAGGAAAGTGGGCAAGACAAAAACACCATTGTCATGTTTCTCTCAGATCATGGTATGCCATTTCCTTTTGCAAAAACGGCTGTGTGGTATCACAGCACACGAACACCACTGATTGTCCGCTGGCCAGGAGTCACGCAGTCAGGGGCTGTCGACACGAATCACATGGTATCTGCTGTTGATATCTTGCCAACAATTATCGAGATAGCCGGTATTGATCCACCATCCGGTTTCGATGGGCGATCATTTCTTCCTACCCTTCGTGGTGAACGGCAACAGCAAAGAGACGAGGTGTATACGTTTCATAACGAGAACTCAGGTCGAAACCGAAGCCCAATGCGAAGTGTGCAAACCAAGCAATTTGGGTATATCTTCAATCCGTGGTCAGATGGGAAAAGAATGTTCAAGACGGCAACAACGGGCACTGCAACCTTTCGTGCCATGAAGTCGATGGCAGCAACAGACACTGATATGGCCCAACGGCTAGACATGTTTCTGCATCGTGTGCCAGAAGAGTTATATGATTACAAAAATGATCCTGATGCCAGGCATAATCTGATCGATGACCCCCGGTATTCAGAGGTGCTCTCAGACCTCAGGGCTCGAATGGAGTCGATTATGCAAACATCGCATGACCCCTTGCTTGAGGTTTTTCTGAATCGCAGCAATGCAAAACGCGTGAGTGACTATGTTGATCGCCTCCAAGCCGAGTCCGATGATCGCACTCGAAAACAAAACAAACAGAAGAAAAAGTCGAGTCGCACATGACATATCGAAAAAAGATCAAAAACCAATCGCAGGCCGCCTGAGGAAATATATGGTCTGCCAGGGGATTTGATGCATAATAGGAGTAAATGGAAAACCACCAGTTCGTGTTCTGTGAGTGATCCGCATGCATCGCATATGGTCCATTGTTGTACTCGCTTCTGTCCGCATGGCTATTGCGGGTGAGGCACTTCACAATCAACAGGATGATGCAATTGCAGCCTTTGCCAAGCAGTATTGTCTTGAGTGTCACGCGAGCAGCCAAAGTGAAAACGACGTTGTGTTGTCAGGAATCAATTTTGATGTACTGAAAAAGAGTGCATCACAGACCCGGCGGCTCATGCATGTTCTTGAATCGTGCGAGATGCCCCCAGAGGACAGCCAGCAGCCGACGGCAGAGGAGCGGTCGCAGGTCCTTGAACTCCTCGAACCGGTATTACATGAGGCGGTTGCGCAGGCACCGCAACAGAAGCGAACGTCCTTACGTCGAATGAATCGCTTCCAATACAACAACGCGGTTGTTGATCTGTTTCAACTCAACTGTGTTGTATTTACGCTGCCTGAGCGCGCGATGCGAATTCATAAGAACTATTTCAATCCAGAATCAGGGAAGATGCCAGATACGGTCACTGTGGGAAATCGGCCGCTTGGAAAGAGTCAGTTGATTGAACCGCGGCTTGAAGGAGTAGCGGCATTTCCTCGTGATCTTCGGGCTGAGCATGGGTATGACAATCAAGGTGACCATTTATCACTCTCGCCACTCTTAATGGATGAATTCCTCAAAGTGGCCCAGTCAATTACTAGTAGTAAAGACTTCAACAAGAAGCATGTTGGGATATGGAATGACTTTTTTGTTGCACCAAACGAAGGGGCTGATATTCAAGAGGTGCTGGAAGAACGCCTGCGGCCATTTCTTTCGATTGCGTTCCGTCGATTCGTCGAACAGGCAGTGGTTGACCGATATGTTCGTTTTACATTGAGCCGCCTTGAAAAAGGCCAGAGTTTTGAAGAGGCCATGAAGAGTGTGGTATCGGCAATTATTTCATCGCCACGATTCCTGTACCTCTATGAGCAGCGTGATGAGGAGGATGCACACACAGGGAGAGGTGCGCGTGGCATTGATGATTTTGAGCTCGCATCCAGACTCTCTTTTTTTCTGTGGGGCAGTCTGCCGGATCAGCAACTGTTGGAGGTGGCATCACGTGGAGTGTTACATCAAACGGAGGTGCTCTGTGAACAAATACAACGACTACTACGTGATAAAAAGATCAAAAGGTTTTGTGACAGTTTCGCATTGCAGTGGTTGCAACTGGATCGAATCATTTCTTCCGTCCCCAATCGAGAGAAGTTTCCAGGCTTTTATTTTTCAAAGTATCGAGCAAGCATGCACATGATGATGGAGCCCTTGCTTCTTTTTGAGACAGTGCTGATCGAGGATCTTCCTATTACAGAACTCATTTCTCCTTCCTTCACCTACCAATCAGCTTTTCTACAGAAAGGATATGGGGCGCTGAGTGAAGGAACAGAAAAGCTCACTGGTGGTGGTGGTGTGACGACTCTCACATTTCATCGTATCCCGGTCATGGACCGTCGCATGGGTGGAATCATTACAAATGCAGCTGTCATGACGATGACGTCAGGACCTGAGCGGACGCAGCCTGTGACCCGCGGCGCGTGGGTTGCAGGTGTTGTGTTTAATGATCCCCCTGAACCGCCTCCTGCTGATGTGCCTCCGCTTCCAGCCAAACCGGCAGCTGGGCAGGAGCATCTCACCGTTCGTGACAGACTCGCGCTGCATCGTGATCAGGCAGACTGTCGTGTGTGTCATGAACAGATCGATCCACTCGGGTTTGCGCTAGAAAATTATGATGCCATTGGTCGCTGGCGTGATGTCTACGAGGATGGTCTGCCAATCGATGCGACTGGTCGTATTTTTCGTCGCTACGATTTTTCAAATGTTATTGAGTTTAAGGAGGCTCTTCTGGCAAATTCCGAACGGTTTAGCCAAGCTCTCGCCGGGCACCTTATGTCCTTTGCGTTAGGTCGCACGCTGGAGCCAGCAGATGACATTGCCCTCAAGCAGATTGTCGAGAAGGTGTCAAAGGAGAATAATACAATGCAATCAATGATCCGTGAGGTTATTCTCAGTACGAGTTTTCAGAGAAAATAATAGTATGATTACACGAAGGCACTTTTTGCGTGGTATTGGAGGAACGACACTGGCCTTGCCGTGGCTTGAGAGTCTGGCTGCAGGTGCGTCGACAGCACCACTGCGAATGGCACATTATTATGTGCCGATTGGGGTTGTCCGCCGTGGCTTTTTCCCTGGTGAACAAGATGACGTGATTCCAAAGGGAAATCTTGGCAATGTGATGAAGTCACTTGGCAAGCAGGATCCGAAGCACAGTGTTCAGCCTTTGGAGCAGTTGACGCCCACGATGCAACCGCTTGCGGGTATGAAGAGTCAGATCAATCTGATCACTGGCATGGACCGTACGTTCCAGCAGGGGACAGATGTGCATGCTCAGTGCGCATCGTGTTATCTCAGTAGTGCGCGACCTTATACGATACAAGGGTCTGCCTGGCCTCTTGATCGTACGCTTGATCATATTGTTGCCGACTCAATTGGGACAACCACTCCATTTCGTACCTTGGAGTTTAGTTGCAACAGTCACCGGGATAATAAAGAGTCAATCTACTTCGATAATATATCGTGGTATGGAACAGGGCATCTTGCTCCTTCTGTGCGTGATCCGAGGAAGATGTACTTCCGGCTTTTTTCAAACAAAGAGGCGACGCAATTTCATGACGTGACAAGCCTAGTGTTAGAAGATGCTGCCTCGATGCAAAAACGCCTTGGAGCTGGCGATCGACAGAAATTCAATGAGTATTTTGAATCGATTCGAGCGATTGAAATCCAAATGAATCGACTGGAAGCCATGAAGGCTGAGTTGTCGAAGGTTGATTTTGAAGAACCGGTAGACGCCTATCTCCCACGAGGTGACTATATCCGTCTCATGGGTGATTTGATGGTGGCGGCCCTTCAGACCGGACTGACAAATGTTGCAACCTTCATGGTCGGGCCAGAGCGGTGGGATACGCCCTACATGTTCGATGGCTTGTTTGAGAAGCCTCGAAGTCATCATCAGATGTCACATAATCAAACCAAAATGATCGACGACTTGTTGCTCGTGGATAAATTTCACATGGAGCAATTTGCATATCTTGTGGAAAAGATGAATGGCATCCAAGAGGCCGATGGCACAACCCTGCTTGATAATACGCTTTTCACGTATGGCTCGGGACTTGGGGATGGATCAACGCATCAGTACAATGACCTCCCAATTATTGTGGCTGGTGGAGGAAAACGACTAAAAGGCGGCCTGCATATTAATATGCCTGAGGGCACTCCGTTGGCCAACTTGTGGTTAACACAGGCACGGCTGCTCGGACTCCATATGGAGGATTTTGCAGATAGCACTGGGGAAATAACAGACATTCTTGCAACGTGATTGGGCATCGGTCGTTGATGTCAAGTGGGAAGATCATGATGTCACAAAAATGATGGTGAGTGGGCATGGCAGAATTCGATGACGAATTGTTTATGTGCTGGGAAGCAGCTGACCCTGGTTCGGTAGTAGGGTTTGTTGTGTGCATCTGTGGCAGTTGTGGGGTCGAATATCAGTGCCCCTACCAGCAAGAGTCTCATGGCCGTTATGAATGTCCTGACTGTGGAACTATCAATGATGCAGTCTGAATCTGATACCGTAGG
>JBDOMS010000131.1:0-3129 GCA_039831735.1 Pirellulales bacterium | reverse complement strand
ACGGCTCGGCGTCTACTTCTCTGGACCAGTTCCATTTGAGCCGTCGAAATAGATTCCATCCACATCGACACCTTTTGGGGTGCGCTGGTCACCGTTCAGACCAAAATAGACAATGCGGCAATTATTTCCTTTGCTCAGGGCATTCCGTTTCTCACTGATCCGAACGGACAAGGTGTGCGGCACGTCCGCGTCGAGTCCTTCTCGCAGAATATAGATCCGGTTTAAGTGCAGCTTGAAGCTATTCTTTTCAACAAATAAATCTTGTTCGACCCAGTCCGAGCCATCAACACTGTGCTCGATGATACCGGCTTGGGGGCCAGCGATCACCTGGATAGCGACTGCGGAACCTATGAAGGGAAGGTCAAAGCTGTCTCCCGGGTTATATCCGATCAACTGCGGTCGCTCGTTCCAACCGGTCCGCACCTTTCCGCCTTCGGCTGCCGCGTCGTAATCAGCCTCAACCGCAAACCCGTTTCGTTTTTTGGCAATCCGCGGCGCAAACAGCTTACCTTCGCTATACGAAGCGGGATCAAGTTTCTCAGGCATTGTATGAGCAGTCGCTGGCCGGGGCTTTCCAGACCATGCTTCATCGAGCAGCCGCTCAATGCTGTCTGCATAAAGTTGCTGCCCAAAGGGCGATGGGTGCACACCCTTGATGTCATCCTTCCACGTGAACTCTCCTCGCTCGATGCGCTCATAGACCTCCTTGGTAATATCAAGCGTCGGCACTCCATAGTGTGCGGCCACTGTATCAAAACTCTCAATCACCTCGGGTGTCTTCCCATTCTCATAGTCTTCGATTTTTTCCGTGCAGGCAAAATGCATCATGACGACATCCATATCTGGGTTCGCCTGCCGTGCATGCCGGATAATGCCTTCCATTCCGCGCATTGATTGTTCGGCCGTCCGACCAATAGACACATCATTGACCGCTGCTTCTTCGAATAGCAGATCTACTTTCCCTTTTTGAATAACGTCACGATCCAGCCGAAAGGCACCATACATCGTTCCCGTTGAACCGACCCCAGCAAGGATGAAATTGAATTCTGTTGCAGGAAAACGCCGCTTGAGATTTTCCATCACCTTCTTTCGCCACGACATCCCAGTAATAGACCCACCGACAAAGGCAACAGTGCCTTTCTTTTCAACTTCAAAGATGTACTGAGAATTCTTCAACCCATCGTGCAACTCGAACCAGTTCTGTTGCAACGATCCGATGACATTTCGCCAAGGATATGAAGCATCCGATACTTCCTCTGCTTTACCTTTTGAGTCCTGTTTCTTTTCCGGTTTCCTCTTTCCCTCTATGGACTTCCTTTTCTCAGTACTTTCTGTCACAGCATTCACCTGTTGGGGCGTAGCCTTCGCCGATGGCATTGGCAAAGACTCATCCCAAGCCGCGATCACCTCGAGCATTGTCGCTGCTTGCTTAGGATGTGTGTCAACGACATTCATGGTTTCATTTGGGTCAGTTGCTAGGTCATAGAGTTCGTCACCTTCACGTCGATTGACGTGGTATTTCCAATCGCCATGCAGAGCAGTTGGATATTGCTTCTTCCAAAAAAGGACCCGCTCAGGAATTCGATTTCCCCCAAGCCAGATGTCAGCAACATCATGACCCTCGACCATGCTCGTATCGTAAGACGTGCCGGTCAGTCGACACAACGTCGGCAGGAAGTCCAACCCAGAGAGAATACTGGTACGGTTGACAGCACCAGCAGGAACCTTGTCTGGCCAACGCACAATAAAAGGAATTCGTGGCCCACCTTCGTACGTCTCGTGCTTTCCACCTCGGAGTCCCTTGGTCCACCCCATCATATTTGCACGAGTCGTGTCACCGACCTGGTTTGCTTTCCGTGTGTTGAGCGTGTTTCTCGCGGGCCCCTGATCACTGGCAAAAACAACGACGGTGTTCTCAGAAAGTCCTAGCTCATCAAGCTTTGTTAATAATCGGCCAATAGCCGCGTCCAAACTCCAGACATCGGCGAGGTAGTTTTTCATACAGTCATTGACGCTTCGTCCCCATTCGTCTCGACAGATATCAAACTTCGTGGCCTTCATGTACGACCCAAAGAGCGACTCGTCGACCTGTAGGTTGCTGAACTTCTCCGCAAACACGGTGTCCGATGGGATGCTAAAGTGTGAAATGTGGGCCCAGACATTGACATAAAATGGTTCGTCTTTATGCCGTTCGATAAAATTGATAGCCGCTTCAAACGTGTTGTCGTCACGTCCTTTTGTGCGATCTTTCAGAGAGCTAAGAACTTCAATCTCGTCGATGCCGTAGCTATCAGCTGGTGGATGTAGGTCGGACGCTTTTTTCCCTCCAACTGCAGGTCCGATATGCCACTTTCCGAAATGGCCGGTGGAATAGCCGTTTTTGTTGAGGAGTTCTGTAATCGTTGGGCGACCATCGAAACCATAGTCGCCGACTCGGCGTTCAAAGCTGCATGGATGCCGGCTGGTCATAAACCCAATCCGACTTGGCTGACAGGTCACTCCTGTTGCATAGAACCGGGTAAACCGTGTGCCTTCTTTGGCGAGGCTGTCGATATTCGGCGTTTGCGCATAAGGATGGCCGTAGCATCCGAGGTCACCATAACCGAGGTCATCGGCAAGGATGAAAACGACATTCGGTTTTTCCTGGGCTTGAGCAAAAGATGCCACCAGCATGAGTGCTAGTGAGAAAAAGCCTAACGTGACAAGAGATCTTTTCATTATTTTATCGTATTCATCATGCTTGTGGGCGGGCTTGAACAGCACCATGTCCAAGGTGGGCAACATAGAAATGTCGCGCGGCGGCGCTTCATTACACTCCATCGATTGAAGCAAATATCTTTCTCAATTCATCACGAACTGCAGTCTGATCATTTTGTTCTTCTGGGTCATTCTCCGGCTGACCGAACTTGTTGACTTTGGTCAACGTTCCCTTGTCGGTATAGATCCAATCCTTTGTTCTGATGTGCCGGTCTTTTTTATACTCGATGTGAACCCATTCTCTTGAGTGCGCATCCTCTCCTCTAAGTTGCGGCAAAAAGCTTTGTCCGTGAATGCGCTGCATTGGTTGTGGAGCCGAAGCAATTTCCAGAAATGTTGGAAGAAAATCTGCCAGCTCGACTAGATCATCAC
>JBDOMS010000060.1:0-3149 GCA_039831735.1 Pirellulales bacterium | reverse complement strand
CAAAAGGTGTTGTTTCACGATTTCATTCTGACAATCTGCAAACCGAACACGACTCGCCGCCAGTCTGGCTGAGCGTGACAGCTGATTACGCAGTGGGGAGCAGCGGTGGACCAGTCTTCAATACTGACGGGCACGTGGTTGGAATGGTCTCCAGAACCTACTCAGCACAAGGCAGCAAACGTCATAACCGCTCTGATATACTCGGTAATCAGATGGTGTTCAAAGATTGCGTATCGCTTGACACGCTACTCGGTCTCATTGATCGGACGCATTAGGAATGCAAACGCTCGAGTGGAGCACCTGTTAACTCGTCTGTTCTGTTGGTCTCATCAAGACATCATGAACTTGTACATGCTGCGGACAGGAAAGCATGTACACCACGGCTTCAGCAACATCCCCTGCTTCAAGAACCTTAAATTGGCTATAGACTTCCTGTGCTTTTTGTTCCGACTTGAGATAATGACGAGCAAATCCAGTCTCAACAAAACCAGGACATATTTCACCAACACGAATCAAATCACCAGACTCTCTGAGTTCCATACGAAGTGCCTCAGTAAGTGCCCGAACGGCATGCTTTGTTGCAGAATAGAGCCCTGCCCCGGCCGGAACCCGTTGACCAGCCATTGAGCCGATATGAATGATCTGCCCAGTACATTTCCTCCGCCGCATATCAGCAATAGCCTCTCGGGTGCACATACACAGCCCAAGAATATTAACTTCGAGCATCTCACGCCACTCATCAACCACCCCTTCTGAAAGTGGTGCGGCATGACCAAGGCCTGCATTATTGATCAAAACATCAACCCCACCAAATCGCGTACAAGCTGATTCAAAAGCAGCCTGCACAGATTGTTCGTCACGCACATCACACTCAACTGCCATGGAACGATTCCCAGCAGGATCTGCAGCAAGGAGTACTTCTGACACTCGGTCCACCCGTCGCGCACACCCCACAACGTGCATCTCTTCAGCCAACAGTCGCTCTGCAATAGCCGCTCCAATGCCGCTACTCACTCCAGTAATCAAAGCAGTCTTCCCAGACCACTGCTGCATTCCTTGCGACGACTCACATGACATCTGTATTGATACCTTTTGCTGTTGATGAGAATAACGGAAAGCATCGCACACATTCCCGAGTGCAACAATGGACGCATATCATCATACAAAAAGATACCTCTGCGGTCAGATGAAACGATCTTCCACCCGTAATAAAATGCGTTATGGAATGCCCCGACTACGTTTCTTTTTCTTGTGCACCGTGTTAGTTTTCGCCAATAGCTCTGGTCGATCTATCCTGATCTCCATCTCATCGTCATTGAATTGAAGGAGCAATGGCGTTGTTGCATAATCACTATACCGTGGCGAGATAACCGTCTCAGGAAGTGATCCACCTTGACCAGAAAGAATGATTACTTTGTATGCAAGATTCTTATGAATGTTTTTCTGAAGAGTCATTTTTTCCCCTGAAAAATGACCAGTGTTCTTGTCAATGAGAAAAAACATGGGTCTTTCATGTCCCTGGCCATCGGCATTCGTCGTGCATGGCTTCAATTCGATAGCGACTGAAGAACATGGCAAGCGAGCACCATCGCCATACGTCACATTCCCAGAAACACTTGTGAAAATCTGCTCATTGCCTGAAAAAGAAAAAGCGGATTCTACGAGGGATGATATCCCTCCTCCAAGAATGATGAGCACACACCCAACCCCAACCTTTTCAACCAGACTCCTCTGATCAAACCAGCCACGGGCTAATTGTGCACATTCTTGAAGTATTTCTTGAATAACTAACAGCATGTCTTACTCGTACTCAACTTTGTTTCCATCCATTCTGCTTCCCATTCTTTGATGGGCTACTGGATCGATGTTGTAGGAAATAGCCCGCACTGACGCATCACAAAACGACATAAAACATGATCCATAGTGGGCACTCCCAAATGAGCGTGGACTTCTCACACCTGGAAGATCCTGCTGTGGTGTGAGCGCAACGCCGGTGATAGGGTCGTAGTAGGCGATTCGATGATTGTCATTATTAAAGCCTGAATACAGGTCCTCATTATCTGCTGGATCAGATCCATCAAGATAGCTATTTTGATTCATATACTTTTCCCCGAGCATATATGTTGTGGATGTTCCATCTGACACCTGACCAATCGTTACAGCGCTGTGATAAAAAGAAATCCCGGTAGCAATCCCAAGTCGTTCCCCCCACTCATACGTCTCAGCGTCACTTATTGACGGTGGGCCAAATGTATATTCAACAATTAGGTTGCCAGAACACGCGGCATAGTCACCTCGTACTTCACGCTCACATGCGTCAGAGCCTCTTGGAGTGTGACTGCCTCCGTGAAATTTTGTACCAAATGCCTCTGCTGGACGACGTGATGGGCAAACAGCAATCGGCAATGGTGTCATTATTCTTTGCCGTGCACCCGCCAACTGCGTTGGCGTCCACACATCAGCCTGGCCATCGGTTCCCAGTTCCCATAAAACCGTTTCTTCTACCAAAGGGAGCAATCCATAGAGCCAGTTGCCTGGCTGATCAACGTCTTTCCCCCGATCCGGATCAGCCGTCCACCCCCATCCCCAACCACCAGATGGAAAATGTGAATACGTTGACTCATACACGGTCATCGCCAGA
This sequence comes from Pirellulales bacterium, assembly GCA_039831735.1. Lineage (GTDB taxonomy): Bacteria > Planctomycetota > Planctomycetia > Pirellulales > UBA1268 > CACORA01. The sequence continues at coordinate 508 of JBDOMS010000060.1, read as the reverse complement.
CTCAGTTGCCTGAGGTGGTTGGAACACGCTGCCCTCCGAGCTGCCTCTCTGGCAGCCTGCACTGCCGGTAGCAAAAGGCCAATGAGAATGCCCACTATTGCAATTACCACCAGTAATTCGATCAGTGAAAAACCACGCTGATGTGTACGTCTGAGACACATGATGTCATTCCCGATCAAACATACCCCTGTATGGGATTTATTGGACCACGGTCGGACCAAGTCAAACACATTCATGGGATAAAACTCTCACACTCTAGACCAGCCTGTATGGGCCAAAACGAAGAAACTCACGATTCCCTCACTTACAGGACACTTGGTACAGATTCCTCTTTGAATATGGCCCCTATTTCCAATTTCAAGATGTACAGAGCCTGCATATTCAAGAAGGACGTGTCATCATGCAGATTCCTGACAACCACACTCAAAAGCCTCTTTCGAACCGCATCGGAACTCTATGGAACGTTCATGCTTACCTCTGTCACCATCCACAGCCAATAATGTGCATG
>JBDOMS010000213.1:0-3158 GCA_039831735.1 Pirellulales bacterium | reverse complement strand
ACATCATTCACCCGAAGCAGGGTGCGAAGGTACCCCGGCGGGGTTAATCGCCCGGGATGACGTTCGTCCCGGCAGAAATCATTTGAGAGTTTCGTCGTGACATCAACGGCCAGGACAATATTTGCTCCGGTTTGTCGTAGGCAATGGCTTGGAACATTGGCCAGTACCCCACCATCGACCAAGGCCTCGTCACCTCTGAGAATCGGTTTTCCAAAAATGGGATGATTGATACTTTCCATAATGCCAGACACGACATCACCGGTGCGACGAATACGCTCCTGGCCCGTCACGAGATCAACGGTCACCAGTGAGGTCGGCAGAAAGAGTTCCTCGAATTGCACGTTCTGCAGGTGCTTGCGAAACTTTGGTTCGATCCAGCCCATGCGAAATTGTGACAATAGAAAAAGTTCTCGGCTTTTGGGAAGTAATCGCAGCCACTGAGGTGGCGTCATCTCCTTGAGCATCAGGTCGAGGAGTTCGTCGGGTTGTTTCCCCATGGCATAACCCGCGGCCATGATGGAGCCTGCGCTGGTGCCAGCAACACTATCAAAAAAGATTCCTTCACGATTGAGAACCTCGATTACTCCAAGATGTGCCATGCCTTTGGCACCACCGCCGCCGAGCACAAGACCGAATACCAGGCCGTCTACACAATGCACACAGCGGGCGACGTCGTGGCTACGAAACTCTGGCTCAAGGCCTCTTCGTCTCCACCGCACTCGCATGTCAGTCGTTTGTAACGCCATGCGATGGGTTTGTTGCTGAGGTAGCCGGTCTTTTTGTTCATGGGTCCAAACCACGTGTGAGTGTCGTATCATGGGTGCGTTTGGAGTATTACGAATCAATGCACCCAACGCACTGTCTTCAACGGACGTATCATTATTATCGAAGAGCCATAGAAGATGCTCGCACTGGCTCAAAAGATCAAAGTCAGCGGTTGATTGATCACAGTCGATCATGACGCGAGATCCCTGTGTGACCGCATCGGTGATTTTATCTCGAAGGTTCTCGGAACAACCACCAGGTATCAGCGTTCCAAGTACCTGATGATCTGGCCATGCCTGTGGACGATGCGTGACAACCTTGATTGAGGCACCACGTTCTGTGAAGAGGCTGTTCATCTGTGGAGCAAGGTGTGCATGTTCATCTCGTGACTGAACCACCGCAAAGACAGAGCGGATGACCTGCTGGCGTTGTCCGAGGAGTTCACCCCGTAGCCATCGCCCGAGTGATCGACTGAGATTAATCGCAAACTGTGGAACCTCTTCTACCGCATCAGCAAACTGCTCAGAACTCAGTGCGAGTAATTCTGTATCAACGACGGCGACGACTGTGGCATTCCGCGGTGAACGAATAAGCATAGAGAGCTCACCAAAATGCGCACCGCGGTCAAGCACATTGAGCAGGGTCTGCTTCCCATCCCCTTCCTCCAGTAATACTCGCACACGACCACGTGTAATGACATACATGGTGCCACCAGGATCACCTTGTCGAAATAACACCTGACCGCCGGCTACTTCTATGGGTTTTGCCGCTGCGAGGATCGATCCAATGTCAGTATCGGAGAGCCCTTCAAATGCGGGAGAGCTATTACAGAAACTGTAGTTTGGAGCAGGGTCATCACTCATGTGAAATGGTTCTTCATAAAGGGAATCGTCTTTCATGTTCAATGAGACAGCGGAAGGGTGCTTGCAGGCTCAAAAACATTCATTCCATCGAATATGGAGTGTTTATCTGTTGATTTGATGTCCGTTACTGTACCAGTTTTTCGTACATCTTGAGAGATGAATGTCAGGCAGTCTGATCAATCCAGCTCATAAACCGCCCAAGGAAATCAGAGCGTGTGGTGTCCTGCATGAGTAGTTTTCTGTGTGAAGCGGCCCGCCGCAGAAGAAAAACCATGATTGACTGCGGCGGGCCTTCACCACAAATGATACCGGTGGTACGTGTGATGACAGATGTGGTTTGGTGCTCCTCACTCCTATCCAAAAGGCGCAGCGCCCTCTTGGGAAGGACGCATACGGTTTGGCTACGTGATTAGCCAGAATGCGCAGAAAAGTATTTCCTATGTCCAGATCCTCGCTGTGTGTTTTGCGGCCTTCAATGCCACGGTCTGTCGTTGTTGCGATGTTCTCGCTCACTGACGTACTGAGAGTGACGGCCTCGTTGCAAGCACAATCATCACATCTGCTTTGGTGCCTCGGTGAAAGGCTTCCCATTTCGTGGCAGGAAGGATGTTTTCTCGTAGGCTGGATGTGTTTGATACCAATACTGAAACTCACAAGATGTCGGTCTTGGGTCCCTTGAATGAATCGAGCAATATGTCCAGAGTGTTTTTATGCAGAGAAACGTATCTCGCTCGCGGTTCGATAGAAAAAATTTTATGCTCGTCGCATCCTGTACTACGTGATGTCTGACTTGGGGTGCCTTGGCTGTATGCCCGTGGTAGCGGGAGTCATAGGTTTCATGATCCACAATAGGGTGTAGTGACACGGTGCGGGTAATGGTTGTGATGAGAATAGGAGTGTGAACAAATGACTCAGCCGTGGCGTGATCTTCCTCGCAAAGAACTTATACAGGCACAATTAGCCTTTGATGAGACCGATGACACGCTTGATGTTGCCGCGAAGAGAATGGTGCGTGAACTATGCAATACGATCGTCACGTATCACAACATGCCTAAAGATCAACGTGAATGGATGCAGTCAAGAGAAAATCTATTGAGGCTGATCGGAAGTCATGCAAGCACCATGCTTCAACAGTCGAGGAGCCTCAAAAAAAACAGGGAATTTGCGCACGAGATTGCACTCATATCTGACCGGGCGAAGAAGAAGGCAGCCTATTTGAGGAAACTGAAGGAGTTTTTTGATAGCAATGACGGAAAAAAAGTCTTTCAGGGCAAAGATTTGTTTAATTTTCTTATTACGCCACCAGGTGATGGCGGGGAACTTGCTCGTTTGCAAAGCGGCTGCCTCATGGAAAGGATTGATCCATATCATCGATCTGTCGATCTTGACCTTCTTGCGAAGTACCCCGGTACTGACACACCTGCGAATTTCACTATCGGCACGTTTCAAGGTGGTGCAATGGCATGGGCATTCGCCCAGTGGTGTGGATTAGTCTTGGAGGATGGTAGACAGATAAAAGAAAATATAACG
>JBDOMS010000451.1:0-3160 GCA_039831735.1 Pirellulales bacterium | reverse complement strand
GCCAACCTTAATTCCCTCGTTGACCATCGAGTCATTGAAGCATTGTATGCAGCGAGCCAAGCCGGAGTTCCGATCGAGATACTTGCTCGAGGAATATGTTGTCTGCGGCCCGGAGTTCCTGGGCTGAGTGAAACAATTCGTGTGACGAGTATTGTGGATCGCTTTCTGGAGCATAGCAGAATTTTTGTATTTGGCGTTGGTGACGACGCTAAAGTATTTTTATCCAGTGGTGACTGGATGCCACGTAACTTTTTTCGCCGTGTCGAAGTGATGTTTCCAATCCTTTCGGCAGACCTACGAGAAAGAGTGCTTGAAGAGATTATCCCTACGTATCTTTCAGATACCGCAAGAGCCCGTCGCCTTGATGCTAAGGGTGTCTATCACCTTCCTCGTCCTCGTAATGGTGATGAGCCCCTGCGCTCACAAATTGAGTTTCTCACGCGGGTTGCTCAGCAATCCCAATCAACGGTTACTTTGCCAGAATCCAAGAAAACAAAAAACCCCATGCAAAGGCGAACGGGTCACTCTCAGACACGACGAGCGGCTAAACGCTCGAGAAAAAGTGGAAAAAAATAAGGATGCGCTGTTTGCGTTAGAGTGACGGCAGTTGTTTCATCGGCATGCACTGATTTCCCGTGGTTTAGGCGAAGATAGGAGCGAAATGAGTCTTCTTTGATAGAATAAAATTTTGAACCTACGAGGGATACTGTTCTACGATGGCTGAAGATTATTATAAAACGCTTGGTGTGAGTCGAACGGCTTCAGCTGAAGATGTTCGAAAAGCGTATCGCGAACTTGCCCGAAAGTATCATCCTGACTTACATCCTGATGACGATTCAGCCAAAGAAAAATTCAAGCAAGTTCAGGCGGCATTTGATGTTCTCAATGACTCAAGTAAGCGTGAGATGTATGACCGATATGGTAGTTCATTTGAGGGTGTTGGGGCAGGAGGTCCCGGTAATGGTTGGGGTGGTGGAAGTTGGGGCGGCGGAAGCCCGTACCAAGGAGGTGGCAGTGAGATCGATTTAGAGAGCCTTTTTGGGGGTGGAGGCTTTGGAGATATTTTTGGGAGAAGACAAAGCAGCGGTGGACATCGTCGTTCCGCAAAGCGGAGAGGTGAGGATATCACTGTGTCTACCACAATTTCCTTTCAGCTTTCTATTGATGGTGGAAAAACAGACGTGCGTATAGATCGTGGAGGAAAGATTGAGACCATCTCCGTAACCATTCCCCAAGGTCTGCCAAACGGAGCGTGTATGCGGCTCAGGGGGCAGGGACTTGCTGGAACTGGTGGCGGACCAGCTGGTGATTTGCTTTTAGAAGTGCATGTCAAACCTCATCCAGTATTCCATCGTTCGGGTGATACCCTTGAACTGCTTGTTCCCATTGCACTTTCAGAGGCGATCGAGGGAGGCAAGGTAGATGTGCCGACCCCTTGGGGAACGATTGTGCTCACCATTCCACCCGGTACAAACAGTGGAAAGAAACTGCGTGCAGCTGGCATGGGGGTTCATCACAGTAATGGTGCAAAGGGGGACTTAATTGCGGAAGTCCAAATTATGCTGCCCGCTGGTGAAGATGCTTCAACTCATGAAAAACTTTTGGAGGCGGTCAAAGCTGCTGAATCAAATGCAGCAGGTACCGTCAGGGCACATCTACAGTGGTAATGGTTGTAAGGAATGATTTTCCCCGTGCAGCAAGGCTTCTCCACGCCGAGGATTTTGCTCGTGTTTATGCTGCGCACAATGCATCAGCAATTGGTCCCCTTGTGATGTATGCCGCCAAGCGTGACGGACTGCATAGCCCACGTCCACGACTTGGTCTATCCGTGTCAAGAAAGATAGGCGGAGCGGTTGTGAGAAATAGATGGAAGAGACATCTTCGAGAAGCATTTCGGCAGGTACAGGAGGAACTCAATCCTCATTTTGATTTTATTATCGTTGTCCGATCTGGCCTCCCGCAAGCAGGTGCCATGTCACTGAACAAAACGAGACGTTTGGTCTTAAGGCTAGCAACGCGAGTCATCGATCGCTTGAGGCAGTCTTAGTATCACGTGAAATCTTCCAACTCTCTATTAACACGATGTGCTCGAGCAGTCGACCAAATCCTAGTTTTGGTTTTGACTGGCTGTATCCATATCTACAAACTTACCCTCAGTCCTGTCCTGGGGCGTCACTGTCGTTTTCAACCAACATGTAGTACATACTTTCAACAGGCCCTCAAGAAATATGGTGCGGTCAAGGGAAGTTGGCGGGGTGTTTGCCGTATTTGTCGATGTCACCCGTGGAATAAAGGCGGCTATGACCCACCATAATTGTTTTGTAGCCAATCAATAACGCGTGCATTCGCGAAAGGAAATTTTTCTTTGTTGATTGACTTGATTGCATGATAGAGGAAGGGAGCCTGTGGCACCTGTGAGAGATCCTGAGGTGTTGCCAAAAAAAAGAAAACATCAAGGTCTCCCTGATTTGAAAAAGAAGGCACGTGATCCAGAACGCGTAGTACGCTGATCCTGATACCGGTCTCTTCAAGACATTCACGTTCAGCAGCTTCTTCTGGAGTCTCATCCCGCTCTATCTTTCCTCCCGGAAACTCCTGTAATCCTGCTGCATCCTTTGCGAGAATGCTTCGTTGGCCAACGAGGATATGGTTGTTCCTGATGACAAGAGCGACGGCTATCTGAGTAGATGCCATGAAAAAAACTCACTGCGAATCCACGTTTCACAAAGGCTATTCAACGTGATCTTGAATCAAATCAAGAAGTCGACCTGGCGAACCCATGATATTGTAACCTGCGTCAACATGCATGATTTCTCCAGTCACACCAAGGGCATCTCGTGAAAGAAGAAAGGCACCTGATTTTCCAACTTCATCGTGAGTAATATTTCGGCCCATAGGCGACATGTGCTCATACATGCCAAGCATTTCTTCAACTCCGGCACCTCGCCCAGCAAGTGTACGAAGTGGACCCGCACTGATCGCATTAACTCGTACGCCAGCAGGACCTAAATCGAAGGCCATGTATTTTACACAGGTGTCGAGTGTTGCCTTACATACCCCCATGATGTTGTAGCCGGGAACAACCTTCTCGCCACCATAATAGGTAAGAGTAAGAATGGATGAATCTTTTGAAAGAATATCACGGGCTAATCTACCAACC
>JBDOMS010000302.1:0-14158 GCA_039831735.1 Pirellulales bacterium | reverse complement strand
CGTTGGTTTCATGATCATTTCGAAGCAAGTTCCCTGTATTCCTATCAAAATCAAATCCATAAAAATCATCGACAAGACCATTCTCGTCATCATCAACACCATTTATCTTTTCGAGAGAATTTTTGTAACGAGTCGGAAGAATTGTTGGAGAGATAATAAAGTTTCCATCATGAATAATGTTGAGCACGCCGGTGCCAGTGACTCCCAGATCCCTCCATACCCGATCGACATTCAGGGCTTTGACATACCAAGCTACGGGAAGATTTCTATCTTGAAATGGATGTGGCTCTGACGGCTCAGCACCTGCACTCACTCGGACACTTTTCCGATATTTGCTACGATCTTCCCCTGCAAAAAAAATGGCTCGTACACCGGGAATATTTGCCAGTGCCTCAACGTCCTTCACTGTTGTTGAACATGAAAAACCATTCACAATCCAATGAAAAACAACATTCTTAATACTCTTGTTCTTTTCAAGAGTTTGTATGGCATGATGTGCTCGTTGCTGGGACTCTTGACTGATGTACTGCAAACAATCACGTACTTTCTGCCGCATTTCACGACGTCCTATCGACTGAAATTCTTTGATGCGGCGAGTGAATGCATTGCTATTCCCTAAAAACTGCTGATCAAACCATGCAGTGATTCTTATGGAGCCCTGCCTGGTTTTTTGCAGTCGCGGATCGATCCAGCAGGTACTGCCATCAATCGTCTCAGGTGTCACTGCCTCTGCTTTGCTATGATGCCCTATGAAGACCATGAGGATCGTGAAGACATATGAGATGTATTTCATGTCATTCTATCACCTGGGAATAACTCATATACATAGACACCATATTACTCACTTTGGGACAGTCGTATGACAATCTACTCATTGACTCCGTTTGACTCCCATACTACATGAGTGCCTTGAGCTGGTCGACTTGCAAACCAATACGGCTTAATGCCCGTTTCCTTTCGATATTGGGTTGTTATGGATTCAGCGACAGCCTTGAGTTGGTCAGTCTCCACAAGCGAGACCGTACAGCCCCCAAAGCCCGCACCTGTCATTCGAGACCCATACAGACCCGGTATACCAACCTTTTCTTTAGCAAGACCTACAAGCAAATCTAATTCTGCACAACTGACTTCGAAGTTGTTGCTGAGTGAGTCATGGCTCTCAAACATAAGATCCCCAGCACCTTTCCACTCACGGGCACAAACTGCCTCAGCCATCTTTTTTGTTCGTATGATTTCAGATACGACATGATATGCTCGTCGTAATTCAACAGGACTTAACAAGCCGGAGGCATTCTCGACATCCTCTTGTGTCACATTTCTCCACGTCTGCCGACCAATTTTTTGCAAGGCATCGTGGCATTGCATACGTCGTGATGCATATTCCCCTTGGTTGAGTTCATGTCTGACATTACTGTGGATGATCAATATGGAAACATCACGTGCATCAAATCGAATGTGAGTAACTTTTTGTGTTTGGCAATCAATAAGCATGAGCTCATCCTCAACCCCAAAAACACTACTGAACTGATCCATAAAACCGCATGGGACACCTGCAAATCTATGCTCCGCCCTCTGGCACAACAGAGCTTTTTCAGTCAAATCAAATTGCTGTTTTGTGAGCCATTCAAGTAACGTTGCCGTTGCCACTTCAAGAGCAGCACTGCTAGAAAGCCCTCCACCCACAGGAACTGTGGATTGAACCACTGCATTAAACGATGGAATACGTAGACCACGATCAATCCATTCTTGAATCACTCCATTGATATAGTCAGTCCATTCACCAGTTTTTGGAAGCAAGTCTTTAGTCAATGAGAATTGTTTTGTTGATGCAACTTCACTACTGTGAATAGTCATGGTGTGTGGTTTGAGTTCATCATCACCCAGGCTTGCTGCAATGAGTACATATCTTTCTAGTGCGAGGGGTAAAACAAGCCCATCATTGTAGTCAATGTGTTCACCAATCAGGTTGACTCGACCAGGTGCAGCAACGACAACGGATGGCATGCAACCAAACTGCTGAAAGAAACTCTCCTGAATGAGAGCACGTTGTACACGGAGTGAGGTGTCTAGATTCATGAATACTCAATATTTGAGAGAGCTTCGTACATACCTATAAACATATATCACGTGTCAGCACATCGATTAAGCAAATATCGTTCGCATGGCTTTGATAGACGGCGATAGAATCTGTAAATATCTTACGGGGCCAGTCCTTCCCTCAATAGCTCTCTCAGACTAACACTTTTGACTTACCATCCTTAACCACTCCTAAAATTCCAAAGCGTTATGCACCTTCTGAAACTACCAAACCCCTTCTTTTTTAAAGTGATTTTTTTTGTTTCTTGCTGCCCCTGTCACCTGACAGTCTCCACAAGACTCTTTGCTGACCAACAACCTGAATTCACAGACTACTGCAAGCGGCTGGAACACAACATTCAAGGACGAAAACATGGTTTTCTTGCGGGCAATCTCACCTATTACGTTGGTGGATTTCACGCGAGCTGGAAGACTGTTGAAGATGAAACCATTGGCCTCACACATCCCTTCTATCACGACCTTCGGGCTCGTGGGACTGCGCTGCTAAAAAGTGAGATCATTGGCACAGAGAATACCGGCATTGGAAATGATTACCTCGGATGGGAATTCTATAAAGACACACGGGTCCTCTATGGCAGTGTTATTGCGAATGGGAAAACCTATCCGACACCTCAACCGCACACCATGCGATGGCGACCAGATCAAATAATCTGTGAATATGAATGTGATGGCATTGCAATTCGAGAACAAAAGTTCATCAGCAGTAACGACGCAGTGGCATCAATCATTATTTCATCTGAGCCCATTGTTCTAACGTTTGAAGGGCATAGTCTTTACACACGGAACAGTGTGTCATCCAACGCAACTGCCAGGATTGATGATTCAAAAACATCTATCCTCATTACTGAGGCTGGCACCATGAAATCACAACCAGATCCGACAGGTCCTGAACGCATCGGACCCTCTATCTATACAGGTATGACGACTGTGATCAGTGCCTCAACTGAGTTCTCACAAAGCCTCACACTTGAGACCGATCCCGACGGAGTTCTGCATTACACATTTTCAATTCCTTGTGATTCCACAGGCACTGTCGTCTCATGGTCAATGGATGATGATGCAGTTAAAGCCTTAACTGCAGGCCATGACATCATCACTCATCACAAGCAAGCTCTTACAGACAAAACAACGTATATCAATCACCTTCTTAATAATGAAATTCCCTGGTTTCGTTGCCCTGATCAAAAAATTGTCGATATTTATTATTATCTTTGGTCACTCTACCTTTTGTATTCCATCGATGTTGGACGAGGTTGGGAAAGAGAGAATCACACACAAACTGCTGTTAATAATTTCCTTGGTCTTCATCGTTATGATGCAACCTTCCAAATAAAAGTCGGTGCCTGGACCACCGACAAATCGCGCTATGCCTACGGCAATGTATTGACATGGAAGCATCTCACTGAAAATGACCGATTTCGTGAATTACCAAACGGCATTCGAATGCTTTCTGACAATAAGGGAGTCTCCTGGCATAGCGGTGCCTACGGTGGTGAAACATCTGAGCACGTGCTGGGAGCGTGGCAAATCTATGAGCACACTGGCGATGTTGATTTTCTACGAGCAAGTTATGAGGGCCATTTCGCCAAGCTATTTCGTAAACGGCTCACAAACTTTGCAATGAACGAGTATGAAGTCATTGACACCCTCATTCGTATGGCTCATATCCTTGGCTATGAAGAAGACAAAGACCACTGGAAGTCACTGATACGTCGTGATCCTGAACATATTCGACATATGTTTGATCAACGTTGGGAAGTGAATAATGTCAAAAACTTTTTTGCTGCCCCAGAGAGTGGATTGCTTGGAACAAACTCTTTTTGGGCTATGCGTTCACCTTTTTTTCCAAAAAAATATGCTGAGAAGATGGTGCAACACTGGGCTATTGATGATGAAAAGGGGTTCTTTGGTGCATTTTTTCCTCTCGCTATGGCCAAGCAATCTATGAAAAAGTTCAAAACTAAGGTGGACGAGTCTTTTGGTTACACACCAGACACCGCCTATTTCATGCTCGATGGGATGTTTCGACAGGGACTCCCAGTCGCACCAGAGCTCACACTTAATCATATTTCTCACTACAATTGGCATCACGGGTGGAACGTTCCTGTGGCGCCGGAAGCCTACCAGCGCGATGGCTCACTTTTTGGAGACCAATACTCAAATTTCAATGCAGGAAAAATTCTGCTTTATCTCGAAGGACTTGGTGGACTCACGTATTCCATTCCAGAAAATGCACTGTTCGTTCGTCCCGCATTGCCAAAAAAATGGACATGGATGGAAATACGTCTTCCTATCAAGGATCAGTGGACAACGATTCACTACGAAAAAGATAGAACCGAGGTTGTTGGATCACCACTCCCGTGGGAGGTCATGTCAACAAGTGCAAAATAATACGTTGATAGCTTTGGAAATGTCTGAGATATCCGTGGTACACTTCACTGGATTGTTTGAAACACGCAATGCTTCATATCGTGAGTGATGTGGCATCACATAGATGAGGAAAAGTAACACATGGGAATAATCGCATGGGTGGTTTTTGGTCTAATCGCGGGTGCCATAGCCCGTACTCTTGTCCCGGGAAGTGGAGCGTATGGGCTGGTTGTGACCGCTGTCATTGGTGTGGTAGGTGCCTTGGTTGGAGGGTTCATTGGAACACAGCTTGGCTTTGGCGAAGTTGATGGTTTTGATATTCGAAGTTTCGCGATTGCCGTAATGGGCAGTGTGCTCCTCCTTCTTGGATACCGTGCAGTCAATCGCAGAAATCCCTAGCTTTCATTCATTGCTAAGATCTGTTCTCCTTGAGGGGTTAAGACTGTCATCAAGCTCTTATTGCGACGGTTATGTCGATTAGGCACCTGTGGTTGTCTTTATTGATCTCAACCGGGACGTACCGTCGATCTTTACGCAAGCGGCAAGGATAACCCAGGCCGTACACACCCCCAAAAAAGGAGACTCTTATGCGTCGTATGTGCCTCATTGCCGCTGTCGTGGCAACTATGTTTATCGCTTCCTCAGGAGAAGCCTCTGCGGCCCGATATTCGCAGCAGGGACGATCAGTTTCGACCCGCCAATTCCGACCCTTCGCACGACTGATCGAACTTGAGCGAAGAAAGAATGAATGGCTTCGCAGTGTCTTCAGTCGCTAAAAACTTTTAGTTCCTTTATTCGTATTATTGTGGAAAATATCCCGGGCTGGGAGAGATGAATTCTTTCTCAGCCCGGTGTGCTTTCAAACCACCATAAGTACCCAGCAGACGTGAAAGCAATGTTGTTTCACGTGTGACTCCCACCTAACACACGAAACACATTTTTTATTTTTAGAACTATGAAACGTCCTCTCTCAAGTGATATTCGTGTTACAGGCGGAGCAATTTTTCTCCTTCCAATCGCTACCCGACTTCCACTGAAATTTGGCGATCAGGTAGTGAATGAAGTGACGTTAGCCCGGATTACTGTAGAAGTTCAAACCACTGATGGACGTCACGGCATTGGATGGGGTGAAACACCACTTAATGTGCAGTGGGGCTGGCCAGCAAATCTTTCATACCAACGTCGTCACGATGCAATGGTACGTGCTGCCACTGCAAGTGCTCAAGCACTTTACGAAATCACTGAACCAGGTCATCCCATGGAATTGGGTGTTCTTTTTCGTCGGGAATATCTTGACGATATCGCTCATAACGCGGGTGACGAAGAAACTGGTCCGGTCCCTGAATTAGCAGCACTTATTGCTGCAAGTGCTTCAGACCTTGCCGTGCATGATGCATATGGCAATGCACTTCATCTTGATACTTACAAAACGTATGACAAACACCATATGCGCAGTGACCTAGTTGATCTCTTTGGGTCAGAATTACGGCCAGAAGATCAGGGTTTGTTTGCAGGCCGTTGGCCAGCTGATTTTCTTGAATTGTCACCATCCACAACCCTCTCTGCCTGGCATCTTGTTGGTGGACTTGACCCCCTAGAACAAGAGGAACTTCAAGGCACAGAGCCGAACGATGGTTACCCGATTTTACTCGCAGATTGGATTCAGCAAGATGGCCTTCAGTGTCTCAAAATCAAGCTTCGTGGTAATGACATCACATGGGATATTGAACGGCTTCAACGCGTTGGTCGCATTGGGCTTGCGAATGGAGTGAAACATTTTTGTGCTGACTTCAATTGTATGGTCACTGACCCGTCATACGTGCATGCTGCACTAGACTCTCTCTCAAAATCAGATCCTGATATTGCATCTTGCCTACTTTATGTTGAACAGCCTTTCCCATATGATCTCGACGCAAATCCGATTGATGTACATTCCCTAAGCTCACGCATGAAACTTTTTCTCGATGAAAGTGCCCATGACTGGCGACAGATTTCTCATGGTTTTGAACTTGGCTGGAACGGCGTTGCACTGAAAACCTGCAAAACTCAAACCGGTGCACTTTTGTCTCTGGCATGGGCTCGTGCTCACAAGATGGATATCATGGTTCAGGATCTCACAAATCCCATGCTTGCTGCCATCCCTCACGTGCGGCTTGCAGCTCATGCAAACACTCTCGCTGGTGTTGAGACGAATGCCATGCAATTCTATCCAGCTGCTTCTCAGCTTGAGGCTCACATTCATCCAAGACTTTATGAGCGGCGCCATGGCAAGATAGATATTGGCTCATTGTCTGGCTCAGGATTTGGCATGCGAGTGGAAGAAATCAACAGGTTACTCCCGAAGCCACATGCTGTCTTTGGCAGTCTGCGTCAAGATAGTTGGAATTCCAAAACTGTGTCGCGTGTCCAGTAGAAACTAGAAACAACGGAAACGCAGTTTTTGAAAAAGCATGTGTGATTTGAATATTTTTTCTTCGATTCGCGCGCCCTTGTATCAATGATTCTACTGATGGCGGTGATCACACTCAGCATGTCTCCATTCAAGCATACGAACATCAAAATGGCAAAAATCTGTAAGCTTTTAGAGGAATAGTGAGAGCCAATGCCTTTTTTAGCAACACTATTATTTGATCTCATATCCTTTTTCCCATAAGGAATATCACCGGTCAGATTACGACTAATTTCTAGTTTCTCACATATACTATGTTTGTCTTTATTTGTTGAAGCCTGATAAAGTCTTTTCATTCCTCAAGAAACCTGTGACATAATGCCGTCGACACTGACGATACTGCGTAATATTTTTCTAACACTTTTCTTCTTTAGTGCCGCTCTTCATGCAGAAGATTGGCCTTCTTTCCTTGGCCCTCACGGCGACGGCATCTCTCGTGAAACCGGACTACTGAAAGAATGGCCGACAGAGGGGCCCCCTGTGTTATGGAAGAAAAAAGTTGGAGAAGGATATGCCGCTCCTGCAGTCCTTGGACAACGTCTCGTTTTTTTTCATCGCAAAGATAATCAAGAAATTGTTGAGTGCCTCCATCCAGAGACTGGTGCAACACTTTGGACACATACTTATCAAACAAACTTCATTGATCCTTATGGCTACAATGGTGGTCCCCGAGCTGCCCCGGTACTCACCCAATCACACTGCTATACCCTTGGAGCAGAGGGTGTTCTCACTTGCGTTACACTCAATTCAGGCAAGCTCAACTGGAAACGTGACCTGACTGTGGATTTTGATATACCAGCTGGCTTTTTTGGCATCGGCTCCACGCCACTGGTAAATGACAACAAGCTATTTGTGATGGTGGGGGGTCATCCACAAGCAGGAGTTGTCGCCTTTGATACTCTAACTGGCAAAACACTGTGGGAGGCAGTCTGCTTCAATGACTTTCCAGAAGCTCCTGTTCGCATACAAAGAGACCGCCCTCCAGAAAAAATGGCAAGTTATTCATCTCCTGTACTTGCGACAATCCAGAACACACAACATCTTCTATGTTTCATGCGACCTGGCATTATCTCATTAGATCCAATCAATGGCAAAAAGAGATTTGCTTTTTGGTTTCGCTCCAAAATTCATGATTCTGTCAATGCTGCCCAGCCCGTTGTCATAGGGAATCGAATCTTCCTTTCTGCTGCCTACGACACAGGTGCTGTCATGCTAGAGGTTTTACCTGATAATAAATCGACGACCATCGTATGGCAGGATGAATTGGCCATGGAGAACCACTGGTCTACTTCCATTTATCGTGCTGGCCATCTCTTCGGCTTTTCCGGTCGACATGAGTACGGGTCAGACTTTCGTTGCATCGACGCAACAACTGGAAAATTGATATGGAGAGTGCCAGATCAATCCTCTTCCACAAAAGAAATCTTTTATGGACGTGGGTCTGCGATTTTTGTCGATGAACAGTTTATTATCTTGGGAGAACGGGGAACTCTTTCATGTGCTAATGTGCATCACAATCATTTTCAGGAAATCCATCGCGTGCAGATTCCAGAATTTGAGTATCCATGCTGGACAGCTCCAATATTATCTCATGGGAAATTATTCATCACAGGATGCCGATCGGTGGAAGGGTCGAGTCGCCAAAGTCGAGAGGAATATCATCTCATCTGTCTCAATTTTTCCACCGACTAAAACATCGCCTTTGCCAATTGATATACGGGCTTCCTCTATTTTTTCTCTTCCGACACTATCTTATTGGTCGAAAAATATAATGGGAGTTCATGTATTTGCATTCCTCCTGGCCGTCGTTACAGTCCTAAGGCCGCATTTCACACACCACTTTCGACACAATGGATTGTTGTTTAGGTTTCATTCATGAGCACATCGCGAGAAATAGTTATTACAGGGCTTGGTCTTGTTAGTCCCATTGGAATCGGTGCGGATAGCTTTTGGCAGGCACTTGTTTCAGGAGAGAGTGGAATTCGTCCTGTTGATCTTTTTGATGCTAGTTCTCTAAAGGTTCGCTTTGGGGGTCAGATCCCAAACTTTAATCCAAAACTGTATGTGCGACCACGAAAGAGCCTCAAAGTAATGAGTCGTGAAATTCAACTCGGTTTTGCCTCTGCAGACCTCGCCATTCAAGATTCAAAATGCTCTGAGAGTGATATCGATCCAGATCGTTTTGGAGTCGTATTTGGTAATGACATGATTTATGCCGACCTTGAGGATCTTGAAATTACATATCGTCGGTCAACCGCCGATGGGCAATTTAATTTCCTGTCATGGTCGGAAGCGATACACGAAGAACTTCATCCTCTTTGGCTTCTCAAACATCTTCCCAATATGACTGCTTCACATATTGCCATTGCTCATGATGCTCGTGGACCAAATAACTCAATTGTGCTTGGGGATGTCTCAGGATTACTTGCGCTGTCCGAAGCTGCAAGTATGATTCGCCGAGGGTGGGCCGATATCATGCTTGTAGGAGGCACTGGGTGCAGGCTCCACCCCACAGCTTTAGTTGCTCGCGGAGACTCGCTGCTTTCTCACCGCACAGATGATTTTACAAAAGCATGTCGACCATTTGATCGTGATCGTGATGGCTTAGTCAATGGAGAGGGAGCCGCAACAATTGTAATTGAATCACGAGAGCATGCTGAAAGACGTGGTGCTACCATCCGTGGCAGAATCCTCGCAAGTGCTGCTCGATGTGAGTCGGCAACTCGACATAAGTTTTCTGGTAAATCCCTTCAGCTTGCACTCGAAGCGATTCTAGATTCCACCAAACTCACTCCGGATGATATTGGACATGTCAACGCGCATGGCGTTGGTACCGTCGAAATGGATTCTGCTGAGGCAGGAGCCATTTCGACGGTGCTTGGGAATACACCCGTAACTGCTCCTAAAAGTTTCTTTGGCCATCTTGGGGCTGGAGGTGGCATCGTAGAGCTTGCAGCAAGTGTCTTAAGTATTGAGCATGGACTTGTTCCAGCAACACTCAACTACGATACACCTGATCCTTTATGTCCAGTAAACGTTATTCACGGACAGGCTTTAGATGGACGACCACCAACGGCTATCGCTATCAACCTGTGCTCAACCGGCCAGGCTGTGGCTGTCGCCATTACACGATGAGCATGATTCCTTCGTGATTGCTGACACAGAAGCGGTTTCAGGCGTTGAACAATCTACCCAATCGTTACAATCTGCTACGGTTACAGGTGGTTAGGGAACCAACTCGATACTAATCCTATGAGACGACATCACCTTCTTCTCGTAGGACTGCTTTTGTTTTTTGCGGGCATACAGTTTCGCCTTGTAGAGTCGTTTACACTCAGTGAAAAATCGAGTCATTACGTAGCTGCGCAAGTCAATCGTTCATCACCTTCTCAACCTGCCATGCTGCAGAATGCACTTGGTCGAAAAGTAGTTCAACCACCGAGATGGCTTGGACTCGCACTCATGTCTGTTGGCTCCGTTTTTGCGCTCAAGAGTCTCTCCATGAAAAAACAATCTGCTTGACTACGTTTTTTCAGAATGTTTTTCCACGACTCATCGCAAAACACACTCATGCGATGGCTTCTTGAATCACATTCCCATGCACATCCGTAAGCCGCATATCACGCCCACTAAAACGATATGTCAACCTTTCATGGTCAATGCCCAAAAGGTGTAACATCGTTGCGTGAAGATCATGAATCATGCATTTTTTCTCAACCACTCGATACCCGAAGTCATCCGTTGAGCCTACGACTTCACCTCTTTTGATGCCACCACCTGCCATCCACATTGAAAATGCCTGAGGATTATGATCTCGACCATCTTTTCCCTGAGCAAAAGGTGTGCGACCGAATTCACTACTACAAACAACAAGCGTTGAGTCAAGCAAGCCTCGAGCGCGAAGGTCTCGTATGAGTGCCGCAATTGGCTGGTCAACAGCACGAGCATTATTTTCATGGCCCTCACGCAAATTGCCATGCTGATCCCATCGATCCCCTTTCACATTTGGACACGTTAGCTCGACAAATCGAACACCTTTTTCGACCATCCTTCTGGCCAGTAAGCATTCGGTGCCAAAAATTTGCGTCGGCTTAAATTTACTCTCCAATCCATACTCTCTTTTTGTTTCGACCGTTTCATCAGCAATATCCAACAGCCCAGGAACCTCTGTCTGCATACGAAATGCGAGTTCCTGATTTGCAATTGCACTTTCAAGTTGGTCGGATCGGGTTCCTTGCATCGACAAGCGATCAGCAAAACCACGATCGAGTTGACGTGCAAGATTTACTTTCGCAAGTTGATGGGCAGAGGAAGCCTCTTTGGGCCGCACATTCGCAAAACCGATCGCATTCGGCTTAACAATGGAACCTTGGAATGTGGCAGGCAAAAAGCCATTTGTAAAATTGTCCAGGCCACCAGGAGGAATGAGACCTCCATTAATTACCATATAGCCAGGCAAATCTTGATTCTCACTGCCAAGTCCATAATTGGTCCACGCCCCCATACTTGGTCGTCCCTGCAGGCCGCTGCCAGTATGGAGGAAGTAATTCGCATTTGTGTGTTCTGGAAATTCACTCGTCATTGAACGGATAATTGTCAGCTCGTCAACGACGCTTCCTATATTAGGAAATAGATCACTGACCGGAATTCCGCTCTTTCCATATTGTGTGAACTTCCATGGACTAGGGAGAAGTGTCCCGATGTTATTGAATTGTGTTGCATCAACCTTGAAGAGGTCGTGAGGATCTTTACCAGCATCTTTTTCCAAACGTGGCTTTGGATCATACGAGTCAACTTGTGATATCCCTCCGTCCATATAAAGAAAAATAACGCTTCGTGCCTGTGCGCGGTGATGCAAACCCGCCTGCCAACCTGAGGACGATGCATCTGCTGACTGTTGATGCAATAACACTGAGGACGCAAGCCCACCGAACCCGCACGATGCCTGCAAAAGAAGTGCGCGCCGCGACAGAGGTAATGGACGAAATTGATGGCAGTGATATCCAGATCTCCGCGTCATTTTATAATCTCGATGTGATCAAGGTCTGTAGGACACAACTAATTGTCAATGCAGTGCGTACCGAACCACCTCATTAAACTTCTGCTCTTCGATTTAAGGAATAAAAATAAACTCTTTTGTATTGAACAGTGCATGAGCAAAATCAGCCCATGCATTTTCAAACTTTGGTTCATTAGCGATGTCTTTGCCGTAATGTTCTGCTTGCTTGGATAGAAACTGAAGACCCGCAGTGATTTCACTGGCATCTGGCGCACGGGTAAATGCATCATGATACATACGATCAATACACTGCTCTGAGGTAGCTGATGGATCAGAGAGAACTTTCTTTGCCCACAGTATCGCTTGCTCACTGACGAACGGATCATTCATGAGCGTCAGAGCCTGCGCTGGAACATTGGTCACATTCCGGCGCCCCATCGCCTGAAAAGGAACAGGCATATCAAATGCCAGCAAAAACTCAGGTAAGAAGTTTCGCCGAATTTTCGTGTAGATACTCCGCCGACCATTGCCATCTCGTGGTCCGGGCTTGGGTCGACCGCGCCCCTCATGAAATTCCGTCAAGAAAACCTCAATACTCGGTCCACCAACAGACTGATCCAATCGTCCACTCACCGAAAGAATTTTATCACGAATAGCCTCGCCTTCGAGACGACGAAGGGGATAGTGATGAAACAGGGTATTACGAGGGTCTTTTTCACTTGCGAATGACTCCGGTGTCGAACTCATTCGCCACGTACTGCTTGTGACGATCTGTCTGACAAGTTTCTTTATACTCCAACCCTCTTTCACAAATCGCACGGCAAGTGTATCGAGCAAGGCCTGAGTCTCTGTATCAGCTGCTTGCTCACCAAGCTTCCCAAAATTATCTGTTGTCGGAATAAGTCCACGTCCAAATAAATGATGCCAGATTCGATTGACAATCACACGACTTGTAAGGGGATTCGAAGGCGCAAGCACACAATCTGCAAGCTTTTGTCGACCAGAGGAATGCCGTGGCCACTCGGGTTGATCTGGACCATCAATAGCTTCAAGAAAACGCCTCGGTGAGAGATTACCAGGCCGAGCCGCTGAACCCTTTTGAAGGACATATTGATCAATACCATTGCCATCCAGCAGGCTTGGAGCAGTGGCCGATTCAAGCCTGATCTCTGATGTGAGAGTTTCTCGCTCACGAGTGAATTGATACATCCGATCAAGCAACTGTCTTGCGATCATGGAATCCCAACTCAACTCCGTGGATGCCAAGGCAGCGTTCATTTGTACTGGCCATGCAGTTTCCTTACGCTGTGGTTGTTCCAATGACGCCACCACTTCCGCTACCCCTGCCCCACCCTCGATAGCAGCATATTCGACGTGCACAATATGTCCGTCGGCCCAATCCTTAATGTCACGACGCATGTCCTGCTTGACCCACTTCCACTGTTCCTCGGTATCAATCGTCTTGACATGCGAGCCATACAGTGGCCCAGAAAACATAATATGACCATCCACTACTGCCACAATCTGCACATGCCCACGTACTCGATGCCAAAGCACCCCGCTTTCGACTCTCTTTTTTGGTGTCCGAAGGACTCGTCCTGCTCGATCAACTTTACCAAGCACGCCATATTCTTTGTCTCCTGTTGATCGTGTTTTTGACCAAATTGCATCACAATGTGCATGGCCGATGGTTTCTACCTCCACACGTTCAACCGAATCTCCGTCCTGTTGCGAGAGGAACGGAAAACCCGCTTTGATTTGTTCCCATGCTACACCGTCACACAACAATCCAGTTGGCTGAACAACCCTTGAATAGTCCGCTAACACTGTTTCATTTGGAGCTGTTCCCGATGTCTCATGCTGTTGCTCTGTACCCTTCTCAACACTCATCGTAATGCCTGTCAATAACTCCAACTGCGGCAAGACATCCTGCCTAAGCTTTTTATTTTTCGTTGACAGTTGTTCTACCACTTGTCGATTGTGTTCGATCGTCTGAAAAGGTACTTGCCGACAACTGCTTGACATAACCATTCCAGCGATGGCGTAATAATCTTCATCAGAAATCGCATCAAATTTATGATCATGACAGCGAGCACAACCAAGAGCCAATCCAAGAAATGCTTTACCGAATGTATCGATCCTATTGTCAACACGATCGGCCTCATCCTGCCGTATATCAACAGGCGAGTGCACCTCTTCACCTAAAAGCCAAAATCCTGTGCCAACAACTGACTCATTCGCTC
>JBDOMS010000373.1:0-3165 GCA_039831735.1 Pirellulales bacterium | reverse complement strand
ACACTCAATAAAACTTTTGAGGCTTCGGTACCAAATCAATCACTTTTCACCGCCGGTGGTACAGTCGGCATGCGATCTTTTCGTGAGAATGGAGCACTTCGAGTTGAGTTCGAAGGCCGTGGCCGTGATGTCATAGGAAGATCTGCTACAGACTCTGGCCTGACCGTGAATGATTCAGCGAAGTTTGGCTGGTCCACAATGGCAAATGTGTGGCGAGACTGGGATGTGATCGGAAACATCGATGTATATGCTGGCGGAGGTCTTGGTGCTGGCGGATACCGAAATGTTGTTTCAGATATACCAGCCCAAGGTATTTTTTCAGCAGACAATAATGTGGCTGCCTTTGCATGGCAGGCAGGAGGTGGACTGATTTACGACATGTCCAATCGTGTAGCTGTTGATCTTGGATATCGCTTCTTCTCGATCACAGACACAACTCAACCTCTCACCACCTTCGCTGGAACAACGACATACACCTCAAACTATGCTGCAAGCGAGGTGCTGCTGACGTTACGAATCTACGAACCATTCCGTCGCTGGCGGTAAAGATCATGAGAGTCAGCAGACATCAACCCAGCAGTTGGTGCTCTTTTGGGTAACTTCCTAAAAAACAAAAAGTATCTTGGAATCGTCTTGCAAAAAGGGATGTATGCATTGGCGATCGACGGTAGCATCGTGTGAGCGAGCCGTTGAAGGCTCCGCTTAATCAATGATAGTGATCTCCTTGCAAAACAGTATCACTCGTTTCAGATCCTAAGCGACGTCTTCTCCCGAGGTGTTGTGCCCGATGAGCCCATCCTTATCTAGGTCCAGTTGAAAGAGGTGTTCTCTGTCGTGAAGTGAACTTTCTTGAGGCCCCTCTTCTCCAATAAATACTCCATTTTCGTCAAGAATCCACGTAAAGTATCCCCACTCACTTACATCAAGCACTCGCAACTGACCAAGGTCATCACGAGCAGCGCCTATGAGTGTTGCTGTTCCACGTGTCAACAAAACATTTCCTTGCCAGTAGTCATCATTTCTTTGGATTGGAATAGGCTCATTGTTCTCTTCCTGAATGAATGCAACTCCTGTAGTCATATCGAGTAACAGTTGAATGCTTGTCGTTGTAGCCACAGGTTCGAAGACTGGTGCTGGAGTCGGAGCAATCGGAGGAGGGGCAGACGGTTGTACGACATGACGTGGGTCAGTTAAGTCTGATGCCCCAGGCACGCGTTGCCAGACTGCCGTTGTTCTTCCAGCGACCTCAAAACTGGTGCCGTCATTAAAGTGAACCGTAATCGAATCTGTCCCGGAGTTGTGTGCAGAATAGGTGGTGGTTTCATGGCTTTGGAACACGGCAGAAAGCGCATGGTCTCCACGAATTGTGGATGTTGGACTGCCAATATTGGCAAGGACATGTGTCCAGAAATAGGTTTGCGCCGCACTCTGGCCTGCCTCAGTGCTCATGTCCCCTTGAGCCAGTCGTTCCACTGCACGTTGGGGATCTACAAGTGCTTCATATTGAAGGATAATTCCTGGCCAATCATTGATGACACCACCCCCCAGTTCGCTAATTTCTGCAAGTAAAGCCGCTGAATCGCGTGCCATTTCAGATAGATAGAGAGAGCCCCCATGAAATGGCAAGAGGTTTATTCCCTTGATCATCTCAGGTTCAGCAGAGAACCAGGTGGCGTGAGAGCCTCCGTCCCCCCAGACCATTCCAAGTGATTCGTGGGGGAAGTCCGCTGGG
This sequence comes from Pirellulales bacterium, assembly GCA_039831735.1. Classification (GTDB taxonomy): domain Bacteria; phylum Planctomycetota; class Planctomycetia; order Pirellulales; family UBA1268; genus CACORA01. Next base: position 1,433 of record JBDOMS010000373.1, on the reverse strand, counting down.
AATGCATTCCCATACCGATTGAACCAGTATTCTGAGATAGCTTCTGCCTCAACGCTGTACAGCATCTGACCAAGGCCAGTCATGCCAGGATCCTGAGTTACCTCACCCCACAGGATCACGGCTGTCGCAAAGTTCATTGCTTCTGAGCTTGATTCATGATTGTTGCCACTCCCAAATGCACCATGGCCAGAAGCCCATGAATGCCCTGCCATGGGGCTAAAGTTTCTGAGTCGTGGAAGCATGTTCCCTGCAGTATCAGTACCTGCAACATCTGCAACAAGGAGGTCTATCATGGTGCGTTGCGACTGGGCCCATACAGGATCAAAGCCGCCGACAAGCGCAGCGGCATGAATGAAGTAGCCGTAATGAAAGTGGTGATCATTGAGATCACCAGCAGACCCAAAACTATCAGGATAACCCTGAAGCGTATCCCATTGGGCATTGTAGGCAAAATGTTTGTCTCCTGGTGTTCCCGTTGCTGTGAACCAGTCGTTCAGTTCCTCTTTGAGGGCATGCAGTATTCGGTCACGCACGTCTGGTTGTGCAGTGATATCCGCAAGCTGTGCTAATTGAGAAAGCTTGAGCATGGCCTTCCCTGCCCAGTATGTGTCTCCGTAGCGACTGAGCGTGCCAGTTGGATCAATGGCAGCCGGATCGTTTTTCACAAGTTCGCGAAGGGTCTCCTGTTGAGAGACTGTGAGAACTGCGGGCAGCGTTGGCATCACACCTCGATTCGGAATCTGCACCTCAAATCCTGACGTGGAGATGACCTCCATAGCTCCTCTGGGGCTCACATAGGTTGATGATGTAATTGGCGTGCCAAGAAGACTGCTGTCGCCAGCAAGTCGAGAAAGATGTGGATACACAGCCACAATTGTTTCAGCCGAGGATGTATTCGAAGACTGAAAGTCAAACTGTAAACGAATGGCGTAGGGATCAGATACGGTGTCCCACCTAAAATGTGTTGCTGTTGGACGACTGGCTGCAACAGCTACAAAATGTGTTCGTGTTTCAGGTGTGGTGTCTGGCAGGAGTCCGACAGCAAGATTTCCGGTTGTCAGATCTGTGACAAAAAGTTCCCCGTCTTGCACATCTAGTTGTGATCCTTCAGGAGCTAGAACAAGAGAGGTTCTGCCATCGGTCGTTACAAAGGCTTGGTTGCCTTCAACTTCAATCGAACTTCCTGCAATCGTTGTGATCCGCAGTTGACGAAAGTCAACATCTTCAAGCCAGACGAATGGTGAACCCTGAGCAAGTGTCGCCGTTGGGCTTGCGCTGCCGCCAAGCCAACGTCCTGTAAATGACCAATCACTATATTCTTCGAGAGCAAATCGAGTGGCATCAGTGGAACCTGTGAGATGGAACTGCAGGTCATAGCGATGAGGTGCTTTATATTCGGTTGTTGTTGCGCCTGTGTACGCAACCGTCGTCTG
>JBDOMS010000117.1:0-3167 GCA_039831735.1 Pirellulales bacterium | reverse complement strand
ACCAAACAGTGTGGCCACAAATCTCTTTTGGCTTGTGTACTTGCCTTTAGGCCTCAATCCGATCACGCTGAAAATCATTACAAATTATACGTTAGAGTTAGCTCCAAAGATGAGTGATCAAGTACACTATGTGAGTATTGTTGGAGTTGCGCTAGCTACTCCATTTCTGCTCTCACCTGTTGTCGGTGTTGCCGTTGATTGTATTGGCTTCCTGCCCGTCTTTATATGTGGAGCAGCGGCAATCCTACTTAGTGCAGTCGCAGCAACAAAACTCCCTGAGCCTCGTTTTCGTCATGTTGCGTCGTGTAATCGCAGTTGATATTGCAGTCGATGAGTGTTTACGATTATCTCCTTGCTGTATTATCAAAACTATCTGGAGTCTTATCCCATGAATATGATATTCAGTCGATGCCTTGTTGCGCTCGGAGTTTGTATGACTGCTGCGATTGTCATGGCTTCAGGAACGGTCCCGGGAGATGCCGCATGTCCCGTATCGGGTAAAAAATGCAATGCTGAAAAACATGTGGCATTTGACGGTGGACAGGTCTACTTTTGTTGTGCTACCTGCCAGAAAGTTTTTGAGGCACAACCAGCAAAATTTTCTGCCAAGGCTCATCATCAAATGGTCAGTACAGGTCAGTTTGTTCAACAGAGTTGTCCAATTGGTGGAAGGCCAGTGAAGGCGGGTACCCAAGTAAACATTGGTGGTGTTGAGGTAGGTTTTTGTTGCAACAGGTGTAAAGCGAAAGTCCAGAGTGCGTCCCCGGAGCAGCAGATCACCATGGTTTTTGGAAATCTTGAGAAGGGCTTCACCCCTGCTTCAAAATAGCCAGTGAACTGGTCTAGGGCTGACGCCTGAAAACTGGAATACTCCGTAAGGCTCGAAAGGTCCTGTGGAGAATTTTATGCGCGTCTTTGTTTCAGCTGGTGAGCCTTCGGGAGATCATCATGCGGCACTTCTTGTGCGCGCTATCAGATTGCAGCAACCCGAAGCCGAGTGTATTGGACTCGGCGGTCCGAGTATGGCTGCAGAAGGATGCAACCTTATCGCCGATATGACACAGTTGGCAGTCATGTGGTTTGCTCGAGCGCTTGCAAATATCCATCGCTTTATAGAACTTGCTCGACGAGCAGAACGTAGTTTTCTAGATGATCGGCCAGATATATGTGTCATGGTCGATTTTCCTGGATTTCATTGGTGGTTAGCTTGGCGTGCTAAGCGACATGGAATACCTGTTGTTTTTTATTGTCCACCTCAGATCTGGGCGTGGGCGAGTTGGCGAAAGAAGAAGATGCGTCACCTTATTGATCATGTCCTCTCAGTTTTGCCTTTTGAGCATGAATGGTTTATTAAACAAGGCATTAGTAGCACGCTGGTTGGGCATCCCTTTTTCGATGAGCTCAAGCCAAATGAGAATCCAGCTTGTGAATCGAGTGAACAGCCCCTTGTAGTTCTCTTGCCAGGCTCGAGACGTCAAGAAATTGATGCAAACTTCGAATCCATTGTGAGAGCTGCAAGTATCGTGAAAAGTAGGATGCCAGAGGTTCAGTTTATTGTGGGAGCACTTCACTCGCGTCACGCAGCACATATTCAACAGAAAATGACAAGAATCATGAATGAGATCGACAAACTGAATCTTGTTGTTGAAGTAGGTCGCACGCGTCATCTTATTAATCAGGCTCACGCAGCTATTGCAGTGAGCGGTTCGGTATCTCTGGAACTTCTGATGGCTCGTGTTCCGACTGTAATCGTCTATCGCATAAGTAGTATTGCCTATGTTGTACAGAGTTGGTTTAGACATGCACGATTCATCACACTGGTGAATCTGCTCGCCTGCCGAGAGCCTGTCGGTCCAGTTCGACCAGTATTAAGGCCTTCCTTTGGTGTTCCAAAAGTGGATCCAGAGATGACGTTTCCCGAATATCTTGTAGTTGGAGATCCCGCGAAACAGCTTGCTGACCACATTATTCAGTGGCTTTCTGTTCCATCACTGAGAAAAAAGATTGTTCGGAATCTTGACATGATTGCCGATACTGTTGCCCACCCTGGATCAGCTGACCGAGCGGCGATGGCAGTCATTGCAATTGCTAACGGTCGGTCTCCAGAACGAGCCTTGGGACAACGGCTGGATCAAAATACTCAGGCAGCTTAACGTATTGGTTCGTGTATTCTTTCCGGTGAGAATATGTGCTGAGAGTTGTTTAGGAAACGATATCTTTTCTCTCTGGATAATGCGTCAGAGCAATACAAGGTGGTTTGATGAAAAAGCATTTTCTATGCATCTCAATTTTTTCTTTTCTCACTCCTCTGTTGATAGCAGCAGAAAGTCCAACACAACAGCCAAATATCGTATTGATAGTTTCTGATGATCTCACGTCTACTGCAATACAATCTTTTGGTAACAAAACCTGTAATACACCGAATATTGATCGACTCGCAGCAGAAGGTGTGACGTTTAATCGCACGTATTGCCAATATCCAGTGTGTGGGGCAAGCCGAGCATCGTTTATGAGTGGCTTATACCCTGAGACAACAGGTTTTCTTGGGAATATTAAATTGCTTGGGAGTTATCGAGCATTGAATCCAAAGTTTGCTGAACATCCAAGCATCGGGGGCTTCCTTCGACAACATGGGTATGTGTCAGCCAGAGTATCAAAGATTTATCACATGGGGGTCCCAGGTGGGATTGAAGCAGGTGAGCCCGGCGGTGACGAACCAGACTCGTGGGATCGAGCCTATGACGTGTGGGGTCCAGAAACAGGGAGTGTCGGCGAATTCAAAAACCTTTCGCCTGCGATGAAGCACTGGGGAGGGGCCTTTGTGCGGGTCATTGTCCCAGACGACCATTCACATACCCAGACAGATGAATTAGCCATCAACCAAGCGTTAGCAATTTTAGAGAACCGTTCACGTCATCGAAATGAAAAAAACTTTCTCAAGCCAGGGCAGCCATTTTTTTTGGCAGTTGGTCTCGTGCGACCTCATGTGCCTCTCATTGCACCAGCACGACATTTTGCAGCGTATCCGGTTAAGGACATGCATTTACCTATTGTGCCAGAGAATGATCTCCAAGATGTTCCAGTTGAAAATCGAAAAAAAGCAAACAAGACCATGTATAAGATGACCGACGTGCAACAGCATGAAGCGTTAGCAGCGTATTACGCGA
>JBDOMS010000284.1:0-3209 GCA_039831735.1 Pirellulales bacterium | reverse complement strand
CAAGATACCCCTAATAGCCCGTATGATTTTATTGGTTCATCATCTGCATTTGCCTGGCAGGCTGGTGGTGGCATTCTTTACGAACTCAATGACCAGATCACGTGTGACGTCAGTTACCGATGGTACCAAGTGAATAACCTAACTGGTTTCGGAACTTTCGACCCAGTCAACACATATCGATTCACTGCAAACCAGGTGATGTTCTCCCTGCGTGTATTTGAACCACTTAGTTTCCTGAGACGCTAAACAGTGTCTCTGAAAACGGCCAACAAATCTGAGACGGTCGATCACTCAAACCCTGTCTGGGAGTTGGAGGAGACGTCCGACTGCGACACTGTTGGTAATGGGTCGGTTGTGGGACGATCTCGGGTGAGGCTGTTTGACGCTCTCACCCGAGAAAAAGAAGTGGGGCCGCGGGGACTCGAACCCCGGACCAACGGATTAAAAGTCCGATGCTCTACCGACTGAGCTACAGCCCCGGAAATATGTTACCGAAGCTACGCAAGGGAGCAACCACCCTACCTTGAAAATGCCCGAGAGAGGACTTGAACCTCCACCCAGTTGCCTGGACAAGAACCTGAATCTTGCGCGTCTGCCAATTCCGCCACTCGGGCTCCCTGCAATTGAGAATCCTATCAACCCATCAGGAGATCGAAAAGGAGGGGGCGTCACTCGACCGTGACGCTCTTGGCAAGATTTCTGGGTTTATCAACATCACAGCCACGCAAACAGGCGATGTGATACGCCAACAACTGAAGTGGAATCGCTGACACAATGGGTTGTAAAAACTCGGGCACCGTTGGAATTTCAAGCACCTCATCAGCAAGATCTCTGACACGTTCATCACCAGGACTACAGACTGCAATCACCGGCCCCTTCCGTGCCTTGATTTCTTCGAGGTTGAGAATGACTTTTTCATAGACCTTGCCCTGAGGAATAATAAAAACACTCGGAGTCATGGGATCAACCAGAGCAATTGGGCCATGTTTCATTTCAGCTGCTGGATATCCCTCCGCGTGTATGTAGCTGATCTCCTTCAACTTCAGTGCCCCTTCAAGTGCCACTGGGAAGTTGTATTGCCGCCCCAGATAGAGAAAGGTACTTGCCTGTCGGTATCGCTCAGCAATGGTTCGAGCTGCAGTATCTGTCTGCAGGGCCTTCTCAATGAGATCAGGGAGCGCACTGAGTCCTTCAATAAACTCAAGCCCATCTTCATAACTCATATGCCGCAACCGACCAAAGTAGAGCCCCAAGAGCGCGAGCACAACGCATTGGCTCGTGAAAGCCTTTGTGCTTGCTACTCCTATTTCTGGACCAGCATGCAGATAGATACCCCCATCGGCTTCATTGGCAATCGAACTTCCAACAACATTACAGATCGCAAGTGTTGGATGCCCCTTTCGCTTCATCTCTCTCAAGGCGGCCAAGGTATCTGCAGTCTCTCCGGATTGCGTAATGGCAAACAGGAGGGTGCCATCATCAATTGGTGGATTGCGGTATCGCAATTCACTGGCATATTCCACTTCCACCGGTAAACGGGAAAACTGTTCAATCAGATATTCACCCACCAATGCAGCATGCCAACTCGTTCCGCACCCGGTCAGCACGATACGGTTGATTTGCTGAAGCTGTCTCGGTGTGAGATTGAGCCCTCCGAAAACAGCTGTCGCTTCATCTGTTGAAAGACGACCACGCATGGCAGCTCGAATCGTCTCTGGCTGCTCATGAATCTCCTTGAGCATGTAGTGTGGGTATCCTGCAAGGCCGATATCAGCAGTAGAAACCTCGAGTGGCTGCACGGCAGGTTCAATGCGACCGGCATCTCTGTGAATCACGCGAAGTGAATGATGCGTCATGACAGCCAACTCGTGATCCGAGAGATACACAATACGGTCAGCATGCCCTGCCAGCGGGCTTGAATCACTGGCAACAAAGTGCTCACCATCACCAACACCAATAACCAGTGGGCTTCCAAGCCGTGCAGCAACGAGTAGATCCGTCTGTCCTTTGAAAAGGACGAGCAGCCCATAAGTACCGCGCAGCTGAGCAACAGCGTCACGCACGGCAACTACCCATGGCGTATCAACAATCTCATCTGCGACACGTGGACCTGTCTTCATGGCACGAGCAAGACAGCTATCAATCAGATGTGCAATGACCTCTGAATCTGTGTCTGACTGAAAAACATAGCCTTCTGACTCAAGTTGAGCCTTCAGGTCACGAAAATTTTCAATGACACCATTATGAACGACTGCCAAGGTTGGCCCATCTCCAGAACCACCAAGATGTGGGTGGGCATTGCCATCTGTTGGAGCGCCGTGTGTCGCCCATCGGGTATGCCCAATCCCAATTGAGGCATCTGGAAAATCATCCTGAACAATTTCCTCAAGCCGCATCAATCGGCCAGCTGCTTTCCGACTGTGAATCTCACTTCCGTGATCAAGAACTGCCAGACCTGAAGAGTCATATCCTCGATATTCCAGCCGCCTGAGCCCTTCGACAATTAAATCACTCGCTCTTCGAAAACCGACGTAGCCGACAATGCCACACATTGGAAAAATACCTCCAGAGCTCTGCTTACTGACAGCCAACGAAAATACGTCGATTTCCAATACTGATGCCAGATCAAAACCCATCCGTCCTGATTGTGATTCCGGCCAGACTTTCCAGTCAGCGTCTGCCCGGGAAAATGCTGCTCCACGAGACCGGCAAGCCACTTATCCAACACACCTGGGAAGCGGTAAGACAGGCGAAGAAGGCAGAGCAGGTCGTTGTGGCAACGGATCATGAGGACATTCGATCGACAGTTGAAGCCTTTGGTGGCGATGCTGTGATGACATCACCCACGGCGCCGAATGGAACGGCTCGAATCGTAGAAGCCCTGTCACAATTCCCGAATGCCAAGATCATTGTGAATGTTCAGGGAGATGAGCCAGAACTTTCACCCGAGGCCATTGATTCCGCAATCGATCTCCTTACTCAATGCCCAGAAGCAGGCCTCGCCACTCTCGTGACACCATTTCGTTCACAGCACGCACTCTCCGATCCTGCTGCGGTGAAAGCTGTACTGACTCCATGGCGAGAACCATCAGATACTGGATTTCAGGATGGCACAGTTATTGAAGGCATATGGAGAGCTATTACGTTTAGCCGTGCGTCAGTCCCAGCAGCACGCGAGTGGAACGATGACCTGCTTGATGCTACTCCAC
>JBDOMS010000502.1:0-3218 GCA_039831735.1 Pirellulales bacterium | reverse complement strand
CGGAGTGTGGAATGGTGATCAACTCGTTCCAATTGCCAAGGCCTATTCAGGTCTGTCGGACGCAGAGATTGTAGAAGTCGAGAAAGTTATACGATCGACAACCATAGAAAAACACGGTCCCGTCCGAGTTGTCAAACCAACACTGGTTTTTCAACTCTCTTTTGATGGAGTGGCCTACTCTACTCGTCACAAGTCAGGAGTCGCCGTACGATTTCCTAGGATTGCTCGATGGCGACGTGACAAGAATCCTGAAGAAGCCGCACAACTAAAAGACATCAAAAAAATGATTGAATCAAATGAATTACCTAGGATAGCCACGTGAGCAGCATGCACAGTTCAGTCTGTAAGTCAGTACAGAATGTTTTTGCCGAGGAAGACTTACAATCGATTCGGACTTGGTACAGACAGCAAGGATGGGAACCCTTTCAATTTCAAGAAGACGTTTGGAGGGCATGTGCTCAGGGGAAAAGTGGGCTTCTTCATGCTCCTACAGGAACTGGCAAAACCCTTGCTGCTTGGCTTGGTGCTCTTAGTCACTCACGAAAAACTGCTGGATGTGGCCTTCAGGTTATGTGGATTACACCACTCCGTGCTCTTGCATCTGATACGGTTCATGCACTGAAGGAACCGCTCTCGGATCTTGAGCAATGGCTTGGCACGAGGTGGCGTGTAGGTATCCGCACTGGTGATACTTCAGCCGCTGATCGTCGACGTCTTCGTGAAAACTGGCCAGAAGCACTTGTCACTACGCCGGAAACGCTTTCCATTCTGTTGTCACTTGAAAACGCTCATGAAGTATTTTCCAACCTTGATACTGTTATCGTTGATGAATGGCATGAACTTCTTTCTACGAAACGGGGGGTACAAATTGAACTCGCACTCGCCCGACTCAAAACACTACGGCCAGAGATTCTGATCTGGGGCCTGTCTGCGACTCTTCCCAATCTCAGCGAAGCCGTCTCTGCACTAGTCGGTCCGTATAACACAAAAGCAGCACAAATCATCGATTCTCACATTCCTCGTAACATTGAAATCGAAACGCTCATTCCTCAACCTATCGAACGATTTCCATGGGCTGGTCACATGGGCCTTCGACTTCTGCCAGAGGTGATTGATGCTCTTGATTCAGCGCGTTCCTCACTTGTCTTTACAAACACTCGGTCTCAGGCAGAACGCTGGTTTGAAGCAATTCAATCACGGCGTCCTGATTGGAAAAACAGTCTGGCTCTTCATCATGGATCGATCGATAAACAACTACGAGAGAAGGCTGAACACGGTCTAAAGAGTGGTAAACTCCGGTGTGTTGTTGCCACATCAAGCCTTGATCTTGGTGTCGATTTTGGTCCTGTTGAACAAGTTTTTCAGGTCGGAAGCCCAAAAGGCATTGCTCGCCTTCTGCAACGGGCAGGACGAAGTGGTCATGCCCCAGGAAAAACCGGAAGGCTTCTATGCGTACCAACGCACGCTCTCGAACTGATCGAATGCGCTGCGGCAAGAAAGGCAGCCAACACCGATTCCATTGAACCACGGCGACCTCTCATCGCTCCGATGGATTGTCTAACTCAACATATTATCTCAGTCGCCTGCAGTGGAGGATTTCATGAACATGAACTTCTTCAAGAAATACGCTCAACGCACGCATACGCCAATCTCAATCAAGATTCCTGGAATTGGTCAATCAACTTTGCGGCACATGGCGGACAGGCGCTGCATGCATATCCTGACTACGCACGGATCATCAACCGCTTTGGTCGATGGTACGTGGCAACTAAGGCTATCGCTCGAAAACATCGAATGAATATTGGCACTATTGCAAGTGATGCATCTGTTGACGTGAAGTGGTTAAGGGGCGGTAGGCTTGGGACAGTTGAAGAATCATTTATATCCCGCCTTCATGAAGGTGATCGCTTTTTCTTTGCTGGTCGCCCTCTCATTCTTTCCCGTTTTGACGGACTCACTGCCTGGGTAAAGCGTGCGCGGAAGGCAACGTCAATGCAGGTGCCTCGGTGGAATGGCGGACGAATGCCACTTTCAACACTTCTTTCATCAGCGGTTGTCGATCTCATCAGCACGAAAGAATTAAGTACTACGTCCGTGCTGACTCCTGAGACACAAGCTGTTCGTCCCTTGCTTGAGACGCAGAAACAATGGAGTCTTATCCCAGATCATGGATCTCTGCTCATTGAGCAATGGCAAGGACGAGATGGTTTTCACACCTTTATTTTTCCTTTTGAGGGCCGACTGGTGCATGAAGGCCTGGCAGCCCTTGTGGCTTGGCGCATTGCTAATCTTCGACCAGCTACGCTCAATCTTGCAGCAAACGATTGGGGGTTTGAACTCTCGGGCAGACATCCGCTTCGTTATGATGCACAGGAATGGAAGCAGCTTTTTCATCCAAACAATCTGCTTGAGGATCTTTTGAACTGTCTGAACAGTACGGAGATGGCACGAAGACATTTTCGTGAGATCGCTTGTATTGCAGGGCTTATTTCAGCGACTGGTAGAACAACGCGTCAGACCCAAGCCTCAGCTGGGCTCATCTATGACGTCCTGCTTGAGCATGATGGAGACAACATGTTGTTGGATCAAGCACGTCGCGAAGTCCTAGAACAACAGTTTGAATTCCAGCGTCTCTCATCAACATTGGAATCTATCTGCGCAAAGCACATACGCATTGTGAAGACACCTCATATTACGCCACTGGCTTTCCCCATCTGGGCAACATTGGTACAGTCCCGTCTCTCAACGCAAGATTGGCTTGATCGAATCACAGCCATGGCACAAGAATTGGAACACTCGGCGTCTTGCGTCCCAAAGTGAGTCCTCATGATTATTGGTACAGGCTCTGATGCTGATATTACGCTACTGTCTGGCAGAGCTGCATTTCTCAAGGCAACCGCCACATTACTTGTAGCAGACCTTCATCTTGGAAAAGCATCCACTTTCCGAAAAACAGGAATCCCTATCCCAGAAGGATCCGCCCAAAAGGATCTCGATCGTCTTGAGTGTCTTATTTCCGATCATGCGATTCGCCGGCTGATCATACTCGGTGATCTCTTTCACTCACAGAGTGGACTCAGTGATCGTGTGCAAGAAGAATTCCAAAATACTCGATCACGATGCAGGAGCACTGAAGTCATACTGGTGCGAGGCAATCATGATCCATCCATTGCAAACCTTACGAATGCTTTCGGAATTGATAGCATTGTTTCCAAACT
>JBDOMS010000139.1:0-3221 GCA_039831735.1 Pirellulales bacterium | reverse complement strand
GCCATTGATGCGGCCACAACAACAAGAACCTCATCACCTCATGAGACCACCCCGTGATCCTGGTACTCGATAATCGAGACAGCTTTGTCTTCAATCTCGCTCGCTGCCTTCAATTACTTGGAGGTCGGACTCATGTTGTATGCAGTCATGATATCGATATTCAGTCGATTGAACATCTTCAACCAGAAGCGATCGTTATCTCACCGGGTCCATGCACCCCTGCAGAAGCTGGATGTTCAACACGCGTTGTCGAACATTTTCGTGGGCGTGTTCCTCTTCTCGGAGTCTGCCTGGGCCATCAGGCTATTGCAGCAGCAAGTGGCGGACAGATTGTTCGTGCAACTGAACCGATTCATGGCCGTACAACAAACGTGTTTCACGATACACTCAATCTTTTTGCCGGCATTCCAAGTCCCATGATAGCCTGCCGGTACCATTCATTGGTCATCAATGAGGAGACCCTTCCATCGGATCTTCACATCACCGCAACGGATGAACACGGAACCATCATGGCCATTGCAAATGAAAATGAGAATCTCTTTGGTGTGCAGTTTCACCCTGAATCAATTCTCACGCAACAAGGCTTTCGATTGATGGCCAACTTCCTTTGCAGGGCAGGGCTTACCGTCGATCCACTTGTGGTCGAACAGTTGGATGCCGATACAGAAAGACAGGCTCGGGGAAGCCCTAAAAAGCATTTGTCCCTCAACACAATTGTGACTTTCTAGAAGCATCTTTTCTTTTGCGAGACTCCCGCGCTCCCAGGGAGTCTTGCCCTGCTGTGTTTTCAGGCAACGCTGCACTGAGAGCGGGCTGATGCCGTCTGTCGCTACATGCCTGAGCTCCTACGCGCATGAAAAAATAATTCTTTGCGAACATAGTTTTCAACTGAAAAAAAACGTTTCCTCAAAAACTGAGTGGTCCTGGCTTGGTCATTTACCATTTTGGCACAGCCTTTGCTTCGGTGAGATTCTGACGTTTCGTCGTGGCGTGACGACGATGATCGGAACGCGTTACATAAACGCGTTCCACCGAAGAGTACTTTAGAACGTGAAAGGCGGAGGTTCGGTATGTTTAGTTTAGGTGACAGGTGGATTTATGGTCTATGTTTAGGATTGGTAACGTGTCTCGCGGTGGGAGTCATTTCGACCTCTTTCCCAGCGGTAGCCATTGCACAAGAGGAGTCTGCTGAGGCTGTTGAGGAAGCAGAGACTCCAGCAGAAGAAGCAGCAGCGGTTGAATCAGCAGATGATCCTCTTGCTGCGTACATTGCTGAAAATGATTATGCGATTAATACGCTCATCATGTTCATCTGTGCGGTGCTCGTGCTGTTTATGCAGGCTGGTTTCGCAATGGTCGAGATCGGACTGAATTCAGCCAAAAATGCTGTCAATATTCTTTCAAAGAATGTGATGGATCTCTGCGTTGGCGTGATCTTGTTTCTCTTTATTGGCTTCAATCTCATGTATCCTGGAGATGGATGGGTTATTGATGGCTGGTTAGGCGGAATCACTCCATTTGTCGTTGCCTCGGATGGCACTGACTATGGAGATTACAGTTCGTACGCAGATTTTCTCTTTCAGGTCGCATTTGCTGCAACGGCAGCAACTATTGTGTCTGGTGCGGTTGCAGGCCGCATGAAGTTTTCTTCATACCTTGTTTACAGTGCGATTCTCACTGGTTTGATCTATCCAATCAGTGGTGCATGGAAATGGGGCGGAGGATGGTGTGATACGATGGGCTTCCAGGATTTTGCAGGTAGTGTCGTCGTCCATGCTGTCGGTGGGTTTGCTGGTCTAGCTGGTGCCATCGCTCTCGGGCCAAGAATCGGTCGGTTCACAAGTGAAGGAAAAAGTGTTCCGATTCCTGGACACAATATTTCCTTTGCAGCCCTTGGTGTGTTTGTTCTCTGGGTCGGCTGGTATGGCTTCAATCCAGGAAGTCAACTTACCTACGCTGGAGCAGCAAACGCCAACGCGACCACCTACATCGCGCTGACCACGACCCTTGCAGCAGCAGCCGGTGCCGTGACGGCTCTTCTTACTGCATGGACGCTGTTTGGAAAACCTGACGTTACCATGGCCCTCAATGGTGTGCTCGGTGGCCTTGTTGCCATTACTGCAAATTGCGATCGTGTTTCTCAGGTTGAGTCACTCATCATTGGTGTTGTTGGTGGTCTGCTCGTTGTTATGGGCATTCTTCTTCTTGAAAAGCTCAAGATTGATGATCCAGTTGGTGCATGGCCTGTGCATGGCCTCTGTGGCGTTTGGGGCGGTCTGGCAACTGGAATCTTTGGAGATCTTCCTGATGGCATTGAGTCTGTTGGAGGGTTCTTCACCGTTCAGCTCATAAGTACAGCTGCAATCTGTGCCTGGGCATTTATCACAATGTCTATCGTGTTCTGGGTTCTCAAAGGAGCCGGCATGCTTCGAGTTACCCCAGAGGTTGAACGATCGGGACTTGACATGCATGAGCATGGTTTGAGCGCCTATCAGGTCTAGAGTCATCCAGAAGGGTGTCCCAATGGCGTGGGTGAGTGATCCGCCTTGCTCGCCCACGCCGGGACATTCTGGCGGCCAAGTCACCAGGTGTGAGCGGAGAACAGGTCTTTACTTCAGTCCACCATTCACATTGATAATCTGACCTGTCACGAAGCCTGCATCTTTAGAAACTACCCATCGAACCACTGAAGCAATGTCTTCTGGGGTGCCCCATCGACCTAACATGCTTTCCTGAACTGCACGCTGCTGCCATGTTTGACTGGCGTTCTCTCCCCAGGCTGTTCGGATCCAGCCAGGTGCAACACAGTTCACTCGCACGTTCGGCGCAAGTGATTTGGCAAGACTTTTTGTGAATGCCATGACCGCACCTTTGGTGGCAGCAAACAGTTCACCACTATCTCCCGCCATACCGGTAGCTGCCTGATCCCAGCCAATGGTCACAATCGATCCACCGGAACCTTTGGCCATGATTGCACCGAATGATCGAGCCAGGCGCATGGTGGCAACAACATCCACATTCAAGAGCGACTGAAGTTTCTCTTCGAATGACCACGTCGCGGCCACTCCAGTCAATACGTCAGCTCCAGCGATGAGCACGACGGTATCAAGAACAGGAATATTTTTTTGTATATCCTGAATTAATGCATCAACACCCTGCTGATGATTGAGATCCGCGAGGAATGTACCCACATACTTTTTTCGCTCTTGCAGTTCTTCCGC
>JBDOMS010000545.1:0-3221 GCA_039831735.1 Pirellulales bacterium | reverse complement strand
CATGTGCCGGATTTGTTTTCTTTGCTCCGCTTGTGTTGGCAAAAGAGAACTCAACGGCTGGACTGCGTGCAGGTGCGGCTGCAGTAAATATCACGCCTCCACTCGGTGAAACCATTGTGGGAGGATTTCATCCATTTCCAGCCAGTCATATTCATGATGAACTTCATGCACGATGTTTGGTGGTCGACGATGGAAATATAAAACTTGCGTTTGTGATATGCGATCTTCTAGGGATTCACCGGTCTGTTAGTGATGAAGCTCGGCGTTGTATCCAAAAGGAGTTGGGTATTCCTTGGGAAAATATACTTATTGCTGCAACGCATACACATTCAGCCACAACTGCACTAGGAGGATCTAGAAACGAACGGTTCCAGCCTGTGCAGGATACGTTGACGTCTTATCAGGCATTCGTTGTGCGCAGAATTGTGGACGGAGTGCGGAGGGCCTCGAATCTTGTACGACCTGCGGTATTCGCTGTAGGCACAGTGGACATACCGGAACATGTTTTCAACAGACGATGGTTCATGCGGCCTGGCACGATGCCCGAAAATCCTTTTGGTTTCAAGGATGATTTGGTCAAAATGAATCCACCAAGGGGGAATGACAATCTTGATCGACCTGCTGGTCCGACAGATCCATCCCTGTCGTTCCTTGTCTTTCGTGAGCCGAACGGGTCGCCTATTTCTATTTTCGCTACGTATTCACTCCATTACGTTGGTGGCGTACAGCGCGGTCATGTATCAGCAGACTACTTCGGTATGGTCTGTGACGAACTCGCACGACTGACGCATGGAGATCAACTCGATCCGCCTTTTGTAGCCATGTTGGCTAATGGCACCAGTGGAGATATCAACAACATTAACTTTCGTAAACCAGGTACGAAACGTGAGCCATATGAGCAAATGCGGTATGTTGCCAAGGATGTAGCAGGCAAGATTGCTGAAGCGATGGAAGGCTTGCACTACATCCGAGATGTTTCGTTGGATGTACGGTATGCTGAGCCGTTGATAGAAGCTCGTCATCCGACGAAGAAAGAACTTCACTGGGCTAAGCAGGTTGTGAAAGAGCCGGTGAATCAAGAACAAAAAAAAACACTTTCACAAATCTATGCAGATCGCGTTCTTGCTTTAGACAAGCAGCCGAAGGCACTTCCTGTTCCATTGCAGGTCTTCAAAATCGGGCCAGTCTGTATCGGGACAATGCCATGTGAGGTCTTCTGTGAGATTGGACTTGATTTCCGCCACCGGAGTGGTGGTGAGCCGGGTTTTCTGGTCTCACTGAGCCACGGGTATCTTGGGTATCTGCCCACCCCCCGGCAGCATGACTATGGTGGTTATGAAACATGGCCTGGCACGAATCGACTAACTCGCGATGCATCGGAAACAATGATCTCTGCATTGCTTGACATGTGTGCTGACTTGAATGCACCACGTCAGAACGACCAGCCCCAGAAAGACACGTCATCCTTTCACATCGATCCTGGACTGGCCCTCGAATTGGTGGCGATGGAACCAAATATTGTTGATCCAGTTGCGATGGCATTTGATGAAAATGGCTTCTTGTGGGTTGCAGAGATGCGAGATTATCCAACGGGGTCGCCTGATGGCGGGCAACCATTATCAAGAATTTCTGTTCTGAAAGATCTTGATGGAGATGGATATTTTGAACATGTCCAACGGTTTGCAGATGCGTTGTCGTTCTGCAATGGTCTTCAGCCATGGCGCGGCGGAGTCATTGCGACATGTGCAGGTCGTGTGGCATGGTTCCATGATTCAAATGGTGATGGTCGAGCAGATCAGGATGTCACGCTCTTTAAGGGCTTCTCAGAGCAAAACTCACAATTGAGAGCAAATCATCCAACTTTAGGACCTGATGGAAAACTCTATGTTGCCAATGGACTGCGCGGAGGCAAGGTTGTCGCTGTGGATCATCGGTGGCAACATCCTGAACAACATGTCGTGGAACCACTTGAGATTCGTGGGCATGATTTCTGCTTCGATCCACGAGGAGGTGACTACTGCACAGTGAGTGGCCATGGCCAGTTTGGGCTCACCTTCGATGATTTTGGTACACGATTTGTTTGTAGTAATCGGAATCCGTGTATCCAAGTCATGGTTGAGGACAGAGATCTCGCTCGTAATCCATTTTTCGCTTTGAAAAGTACCGTACATGATGCATCACCATCCGGTGTTGCATCCCGACTGTATCCACTTTCGAAGGCTTGGACGACATCAAATCTTCATGCCGGTCAGTTTACGGCCGCGTGTGGAATCACCATCTATCGCGGTCATGCCCTTCCGAACAGGTATAAAGGTGATGCATTTACCTGCGATCCTACCGGAAACCTTATTCATCGTTCACAGTTACAGCGTGATGGTGTGACGTATTCGTCTCGCGAGATTAACGACGAGCGAGAGTTTCTCGCGTCGACGGATGATTGGTTTCGACCTGTGAATCTTTGTTCTGGTCCAGATGGTTGCCTCTACATTGCAGATATGTGTCGAGCCGTGATAGAGCACCCAGACTTCATGCCAGAAGAACTTAAGCAACGCCCTGATCTTCGTGATGGTGACAACAAGGGTCGGATTTGGCGGATACGTCCAAGCGGAACTACGCTCACGTCAGAGCCATCAATGCCTGCGAGGCTGTCAGTTGCGCAACTTGCCCCATTGCTGAATCATCCAAATGGATGGCATCGTGATACAGCCATGCGTTTACTTCTTGAGTCTGCATCCATTTCACAGGTGAGGCAGCTTGTCAGAGGAGAAGCATTTGGTTCCATGGCAGCTGGGCGGTCGCAGTCGCTTCAGTTACTTGCGGCTCTGGGCCATATCGATCCAGACGTCCTCAGTCGATCATGTTCTGATCGTCATCCAAGAGTAAGAGAAACAGCTGTCGCGCTGATGGGAAATGATAGGGAAGCAGATGGAGTGTTCGAGCAGGATCTTCTTCGGGCGGCTCAGGACTGTGATGCTGCCGTGCGTTTCAGGGCTGCCATCAGCATTGGACAGATGCGAGAGCATGGCTCACACAAGAACTCACCAAAAATTATCAAGGCACTTGCCGATATTGCGATGGCTTCGCCAGATGACCCATGGACGTTCGCGGCAATTGGTACTGCCGTGTCTGGGTGTGCTGTGCCGGTCGCTCAGGACGTACTCAGACGAGATATTCAAACTGTGCCTGCTGGCATTGTTGGTCATCTCACAGAACTTGCTGCC